>JAVQXS010000045.1:0-9106 GCA_033578065.1 Thermoleophilia bacterium | reverse complement strand
CGAGCGCGATGTTCCGGCGTCCGGACGGCATCGTCGACTTCGACAAGTCGGTCTGCATCGGCTGCAAGGCGTGCATGGCCGCCTGCCCGTACGACGCGATCTTCATCAACCCCGAGGACCACTCGGCGGAGAAGTGCAACTTCTGCGCGCACCGGATCGACCGGGGTCTCGAGCCGGCGTGCGTCGTCGTCTGCCCGGTGGAGGCGATCCTCGTCGGCGACCTTCACGATCCGGCCTCGAAGGTGGCGCAGGTCGTCCAGCGCGAGGCGGTCTCGGTTCGCCGCCCGGAGAAGGAGACGCGGCCAAAGCTCTTCTACAAGGGGGCGCACCAGGCGACGCTCGACCCGCTGGCGGCGAGGAGGCCGGCGGGAGGCATCTTCATGTGGAGCGAGCAGGGCGACGTCTCGCACGGGGTCGCCTCCGGGGCGCCGGGGCCGTGGAACAGCTCCGCGGCGGCGCTCCTCGCCTACGACGTTCCCCACCGGGCGCCCTGGGACTGGCGGGTCGGCCTCTACACGTGGACGAAGTCGATCGCGGCCGGCGCCTACCTCGCCGCGTTGCTCCTCGTGCTCGTCGGACTCCTCGGCTGGACGAGCCCCCTCTGGCTCTGGGCGGCGCCGCTCCTCTCCGGCGTGTTCCTCGCGGCGACCGGGCTCGTCCTCATCTGGGACCTCGAGCACCCGCTCCGCTTCCCGCTCATCTTCCTGCGGCCCCAGTGGCGGAGCTGGCTCGTGCGGGGGGCGGTCGCGATCACGGGCTACGGGGCCGTGCTCGGGGTGACCGTGCTCGCGAGCCTCGCAGGGCTGGAGACACCCCAGCGCTGGCTCGCGCTCGCGGGCGCTCCGCTCGCCGTCGCCACCGCCGTCTACACGGGCTACCTCTTCGCCCAGGCGAAGGCGCGCGACCTCTGGCAGAGCCCGCTCCTGCCTCCACACCTCCTCGTGCAGGCGCTCCTCGCCGGCTCGGCCGCGCTGCTCCCCTTCGCCCTCTGGCTCGACGACGAGGTCGCCCGCCCCCTCTCCTGGACGCTCGGGATCGCGGCTACCGTCCACCTCCTTGCCGTCGCGGGCGAGGTGACCCTCACCCACCCCACGGCGCACGCGCGCCTCGCCGTCCACGAGCTCGTCCGCGGGCGCTACGCGGCGCCCTTCTGGGCGAGCGTCGGGCTCGTCGCGGTCGCGATCGCCGCGCCGTGGATCGGGGTCGTCGCGGCGCCGCTCGCCCTCCTCGGGCTCTTCCTCTACGAGCACGCGTACGTCCAGGCCGGCCAGGCGGTGCCGCTCGCATGAACGTCCACGAGCTCAGCGAGCGCGTGAGCGCGGCGAAGCGCGAGACGCTCGCGCGGGGAGAGACCTTCTACCCGGGGCCGAGCCGCGTGCACCTCGCCGCCTTCCCGCCGAAGGAGCGCTGGGACGACTGGATCGACGTCGGCCCGCGCGGGGAGGAGCGGCGCGTGCTGCTCGTGCCGACGACGTGCTTCAACTGCGAGGCGGCCTGCGGGCTCCTCGCCTACGTCGACCGGGAGACCCTCCAGGTACGCAAGCTCGAGGGGAACCCCGAGCACCCGGGCTCGCGCGGCCGCAACTGCGCGAAGGGGCCTGCGACGCTGAACCAGGTCACCGACCCCGACCGTATCCTCTACCCGCTCAAGCGGGCCGGCAGGCGCGGCGAGGGCCGCTGGGAGCAGGTGAGCTGGGACGAGGCGCTCGACGACATCGCCGCGCGGATTCGGCGCGCGATCGTCGAGGGCCGTCCGAACGAGGTCATGTACCACGTCGGTCGTCCTGGGGAGGACGGCTACGCCGAGCGCGTGCTCGCGGCCTGGGGGGTGGACGGGCACAACTCGCACACGAACGTCTGCTCCTCGGGCGGCCGCGCCGGGTACGCGTTCTGGATGGGGCTCGACCGCCCAAGCCCCGACCACGCGAACGCGAAGGTCATCCTCCTCGTCTCCTCCCACCTCGAGTCGGGGCACTACTTCAACCCGCACGCGCAGCGCATCCTCGAGGGCAAGCAGCGGGGCGCGAAGCTCGTCGTCCTCGACACGCGGCTCTCGAACACGGCGACGCACGCCGACCACTGGCTCGCGCCGTACCCGGGCTCGGAGCCAGCGATCCTGCTCGCGGTCGCGAACGAGCTCATCCGGAGCGGGCGCTACGACCGGGAGTTCGTCCGCCGCTGGTGGAACTGGCAGGAGTACCTCGAGCGCGAGCACCCGGAGGTCGAGCCCACCTTCGAGGCCTTCGAGCGGATCCTCGGCGAGCTCTACGCCTCCTACACCTTCGAGCACGCCGAGCGCGAGTCCGGGGTGGCGGCGGAGACGCTACGCGAGGTCGCCGAGCTCGTCGCCTCCGCGGGCACGCGCCTCGCGACGCACGTCTGGCGCTCGGCCGCGGCGGGGAACCTCGGCGGCTGGCAGGTCTCGCGCTGCCTCTTCCTCCTCAACGCCCTCCTCGGGGCGATCGCGACCGAGGGAGGCACGTACCCGAACGCGTGGACCAAGTTCGTGCCGCGGCCGATGTACGTGCCCCCGCACCCGGAGAGCTGGAACGAGCTCACCTGGCCGAGGGAGTACCCGCTCGCGATGTTCGAGCTCTCGTACCTCCTGCCGTACTTCCTCCGCGAGGGGCGCGGCCGGCTCGAGGTCTACTTCACGCGGGTCTACAACCCCGTGTGGACGAACCCGGACGGGTTCGCCTGGATCGAGGCGCTCACCGACGAGTCGCTCGTCGGCCTCCACGTCGCGCTCACCCCGACGTGGAGCGAGACCGCGTTCTTCGCCGACTACATCCTCCCCATGGGCGTCGGCTCGGAGCGGCACGACCTCCACTCGTACGAGCAGTACGACGGCCGCTGGCTCGGCTTCCGCCAGCCCGTGCTGCGCGCCGCCCGCGAGCGCCTCGGGCAGGAGATCCAGGACACGAGGGAGGTGAACCCGGGCGAGGTGTGGGAGGAGAACGAGCTCTGGATCGAGCTCTCCTGGCGGATCGACCCGGACGGCAGCCTCGGCATCCGGCGCTTCTTCGAGTCGCAGGAGCGGCCGGGCGAGAAGCTCACCGTGGACGAGTACTACCGCTACATCTTCGAGCGCTCGGTGCCCGGGCTTCCGGAGCGGGCTGCAGGAGAGGGTCTCGACCCCCTCGCGTACATGCGCCGCTACGGGGCGTTCGAGATCGATCGCGGGATCGGGCCCGTCTTCTCGCAGCGCGTGCCCGAGGAGGAGCTCGTCGACGTGCACGTGGACGAGCGCGGGCGTGTGTACACGCGGACGCCGCGGCCCGACTCGCCGAACATCGTCCCCCAGCCCTCTCCCGAAGCGGACGCGGACGGTCGTCGTCCGGTCGGCGTGCTCGTGGCCGGCGAGATCCTCCGCGGCTTCCCGACTCCGAGCGGGAGGCTCGAGTTCTACTCGCCGACGCTCGCCGACTGGGGATGGCCGGAGCTCGCGATCCCGACCGCTCCCCGGAGCCACGTCCACCCGGACGAGCTCGAGGAGGGGCAGACGGTCCTCATCTCCACCTTCCGGCTCCCGGTCCAGATCCACACCCGGAGCGCGAACGCGAAGTGGCTGGACGAGATCGCGCACACGAACCCGCTCTGGATCCACCCGAGCCACGCCGAGCGGATCGGCGTGCGCACCGGCGACCTCGTGCGCGTGGAGACGGAGATCGGGTACTTCGTCGTGAAGGCGTGGGTGACCGAGGGCATCAGGCCGGGCGTCGTCGCGTGCAGCCACCACATGGGCCGCTGGAAGCTCGGCGAGGCGGGCCAACGGCAGATGATGGCGACGGTCGCGCTCGACCGCGAGGGCAGCCGGTGGGCGATGCGGCGGAGCAGAGGGGTGGAGCCGTTCGCCTCGAGCGACCCGGACACGACGCGGATCTGGTGGACGGACGTCGGCGTCCACCAGAACCTCACCTTCCCCGTCCAGCCTGACCCCGTCTCCGGCCAGCACTGCTGGCACCAGAAGGTTCGCGTCCGTCCAGCCGAGCCTGGGGACGCGTACGGCGACATCGCCGTCGACACGGAGAAGGCCTGGGCCGCGTACCGGCGCTGGCTCGCCCTCGCCCGCCCTGCCGATCGCTTCTCCCCGACGGGCGAGCGGCGGCCGTACTGGCTCTTGCGGCCGCTCAAGCCGGCGCGCGAGGCGTACCGGCTCCCAGAGAGGGCGTTGGCGTGAGCGAGCTCCTGCGCGCGCTCGCCGTCCTGTCCGAGCCCCCCTCGCCCGAGTGTGGGCGGATCGTGGAGGTGCTTGGCCTCGAGCGGGGGCCGACGCGAGCGGAGTGGACGGAGCTCCTCCAGCTCGAGCTCCCGCCGTACGCCTCCATCTACCTCGGGAACGAGGGGCAGGTGGGAGGCGAGGCGCGCGACCGCGTCGCGGGGTTCTGGCGGGCGCTTGGGCTCGTGCCCCCGGCCGAGCCCGACCACCTCGCCGCGCTCCTTGGCCTCTACGCCGAGGCCGGGGAGGTCGGCGCGCCGGAGGCGGCCCGGCGCGCGCTCCTCTGGGAGCACCTCTTGGCGTGGCTTCCCGTCTACCTCGCGAAGGCACGGGAGATCGCCCCTCGCTCCTTTCAGCGCTGGGCCGAGCTCCTCGAGGAGGCGCTCCTCGTCGAGGCGGAGCGGCTTCCCTCGGGTGGGCTCGTCCCCCTCCACCTGCGCGAGGCGGGCTCGGTCCCCGATCCCCGCGAGGACGGAGCGGACGCGTTCCTCGACGCGCTCCTCGCTCCCGTCCGGAGCGGCCTCCTGCTGACGCGCGCAGATCTGCGGCACGCTGCCCGGGACCTCCACCTCGGCCTCCGCGTCGGCGAGCGGAGCTTCGTCCTACGCTCGCTCCTCGCTCAGGATGCGGAAGCGACGCTCCGCTGGCTTGCCGCGGAGGCCGAGGGGTGGGCAGAGCGGCACCGACGACACGGCGACGCGCTCTCGCCGGTCGGCGACCTGTGGGCGGAGCGGGCCGAGCGAGCCGCCGAGCTCCTCGACGAGCTGGCGATGACGACTGGAAAGGAGGTGGCCCGTGTCTGAAACGGGCACGATCGAGACGGTCGGGCTGACCGAGGAGGCGGTTCGACGGATCGTCCGCGAGGAGCTCGAGCGGGCGCAGACGCGAGACCCGGCGACGAGGAAGGCGACGATCATCGCCTCCAAGGGGACGCTCGACTTCGCCTACCCGCCTCTCATCCTCGCGACGACGGCAGCCGCGACCGGGATGGAGACGCACGTCTTCTTCACCTTCTACGGCCTCAACATCGTCCACCGCGACTTCGAGTCGAAGCTCAAGGTCTCGCCCGTCGGGAACCCGGCGATGCCGACCCCGGTGCCGATGCCGAACCTCGTGACGGTGATCCCCGGGATGGGCCCGCTGGCGACCGTGATGATGAAGTCGAAGTTCGACCGCAAGCACGTGGCGACGATCGCCGAGCTCCTGGCGACGGCGCGCGAGCTCGGAGTCCGCCTCGTCGCCTGCCAGATGACGATGGAGGTCTTCGGCTACGAGCCGGACGACCTCATCGAGGGCGTCGAGCTCGGCGGTGCGGCGGCGTTCCTCTCCGAGGCACGGCGCGCGCACCTCACGCTGTTCATCTGATGAAGGAGGGAGCGATGCCCATCACGGAGGACAAGGTGCTCGACGCCCGCGGCCTCCTCTGCCCGATGCCGGTGGTGAAGGCGGGCAAGGAGATCGCGACGCTCGAGCCGGGCCAGGTGCTGAAGATCCTCGCCACCGACCGAGGGTCGGTGGCGGACGTGCCGGCATGGGCAGAGGACACGGGGAACGAGCTTCTCGAGTGGCACGAGGAGGATGGGGTCTTCGTCTACTACGTGCGGCGCGGCGAGGAGGAATGAGCCCATGATCTTCAAGCAGTTCCGGTACGAGCCGCTCTTCCAGGCGTCCTACCTGCTCGGCTGCCCCCGGGCGCGGGAAGGCTTCGTCGTCGACCCGATCGCCGACCTCGGCCCGGACCACTACGTCCTCGAGGCGGCCGACCAGGGGCTCGACCTCGTCGGCGTCCTCGAGACGCACGTCCACGCCGACTTCGTCTCCTGCGCGCGTGAGCTCGCGGAGATGACGGGCGCGCCCCACTACCTCCACGAGGCGGCGAAGGGCCTCGTCCGCTACGAGTTCACGCCCCTCCGGGACGGGCAGGTGCTCACGGTCGGGCAGGTAGACGTGCAAGCGATCCATACGCCGGGCCACACCCCCGAGCACACCTGCTTCCTCGTCACCGATCGGGCGCGCGCCGAGGAGCCCTGGGCAGTGCTCACCGGCGACTCGCTCTTCATCGGCGACGTCGGCCGTCCTGACCTCCTCGTCGGCGAGGCGGGGCTCGACGTCTACTCGGAGGCCGAGCGGGCGGAGCTCCAGTACCGCTCGATCCACGAGAAGCTCTTCACCCTGCCCGAGCACGTCGAGGTGTACCCGAACCACTACGGCGGCTCGACCTGCGGCGGGGTGAACATGAGCGGCAAGGCGAGCTCGACGATCTGGTTCGAGAAGCGGCACAACCTCGCCCTCTCGCAGCCGGACGTGGCGGCGTTCGCCGCCTTCGTCCGGGAGACGGCGAAGCCGTTCCCCGAGAGCTACCAGTGGATCAAGTCGTACAACCTCGGGCTCATCACCCGCGAGGAGCTCGAGGGGGCGATGCGCCGGTGACCCCGGCCGAGGTCGCGAGGGCGCTCGAGGAGGGTGCGGTCGTCCTCGACCTTCGACCGCCGCGACCGTTCGCGGCGGAACACCTTCCCGGCGCGCTCACGATGCAGTTCAACCGTGCCGACCTCGGGGATCGCGCGGAGCTCATGCTCCCCCGTGAGCTCGTGCTCGTCGTCCACGCCGAGCCGGAACCGATCGCGACAGCCGCCGTCGAGATCCTCCGCGCTGCCGGCTTCCAGGTGCTCGGCCACCTCGAGGGTGGGCTGCGCGCCTGGAAGGAGGCGGGCTACCCGACCGAGACGCTCCCCCTCATCGACGTCGACGAGCTCCACGGCGCGCTCGAGCGGTACACGGTGGTCGACGCCCGCGAGGGCTTCGAGCACCGCCACGGGCACGTCCCCGGCGCGCTCCTCTTCCCGCCGGGGGAGGCGTGGGAGCGGGCGTCGGAGCTCCCGCCGGGGACGCCGCTCGCGGTCGTCTGCGGCGACCAGACGCGGAGCGCGTACGTTGCCTCCGTGCTCCGGCGCCACGGACGGGATGCGACGCTCGTGATGGGCGGCATGGTCGACTGGCTCGAGCGCGGCTACGAGACCGAGCGCACGGCGTCCCCCGCGTGAGCGGGGGACGCCGGCCCGCGGTCAGGCGGGGGGACGGAAGCGGGTCTCGCCCCCCAGGCGCCTCGCGGAGCCTCCGCGATGCCTTCCCTCGGCCCGCGCTCGGCGACCTCGTGGCCGGCGTGAGCGTCGCCCTCGTCCTCGTCCCGCAGGCGCTCGCGTACGCGCAGCTCGCCGGGATGCCTGCCTACCGCGGGCTGTACGCAGCCGCGCTTCCGCCCATCGCCGCCGCGCTCTTCGCCTCCTCGCCGTACCTCCAGACGGGCCCAGTCGCCCTCACCGGTCTCCTCACGTTCGGTGTCCTCGCGGAGCTCGCGCCCCCTGGGAGCGACGAGTACGTCCGCCTCGGGCTCCTGCTCGCGATCATCGTCGGCGTCGTCCGCCTCGCAGTGGGTCTCCTCCAAGCGGGCGTCATCGCCTACCTCGTCTCCCGACCGCTCCTCCTCGGCTTCATGCCGGCGGCGTCGATCCTCATCATCGCCTCGCAGCTCCCGGACGCGCTCGGCGCCCCCTCCGACGGGGGTGGCATCCTCGAGCGGGGGTGGGAGACCCTCACGAGCCCCGGCTCGTGGGACGGGGAGGCGGTCCTCGTATCGATCATCGTGCTCGCGCTCGTCGCGGGGGGGAGGAGGATCCATCGACTCTTCCCCTCGGTGCTCCTCGCGGTCGCCCTCTCGATCGCGTACAGCACGGTGACCGGCTACGAGGCGGAGACCGTCGGGTCGATCCCCGAGGCGCTCCCCCCGCTCGGGGCCGATCTCCCTTGGGGCGAGCTCCCGCAGCTCCTCGTCGGGGGCGTCGTCATCGCGCTCGTCGGCTTCGTCGAGCCGTCGTCCATCGCGAGGACGCTCGCCACGCAGGACCGGCAGCGGTGGGATCCGAACCGGGAGTTCCTCGGCCAGGGGGCGGCGAACGTCGTCGCCGGCTTCTCCGGCGGCTTCCCCGTCGGCGGCTCCTTCTCGCGCAGCGCCCTCAACCGCGATGCGGGCGCCCGCACGCGCTGGAGCGGAGCGATCACCGGCCTCGCCGTGCTCGTCTTCCTGCCCTTCGCGCACGTGCTCTCCCCGCTTCCGACCGCGGCGCTCGCGGCGATCGTCATCGGCGCCGTGGCCGGGCTCGTTCGCCCCCTGCCGATCCTCCGGCTCGCGCGCTTCTCGCGACCCCAGTTCCTCGTCGCGGCGACGACGTTCGTCCTGACGCTCGCGCTCGCACCACGGATCGATCGCGCCGTCCTCATCGGGATCGGGCTCGCGGTGGCCGCGCACCTCTGGCGCGAGCTCTCGCTCGAGGTGCCGAGCTGGACCGACGCCGAGACGCTCCACCTTCGCCCGAGCGGCGTGCTCTGGTTCGGGAGCGCGGCTCGCCTCGAGGACGTGTTCCTCGAGCTCCTCGGCACCCACCCCGCTGCCCAGCGGCTCGTCGTCCACCTCGACGGCGTGGGGCGCATCGACACGACGGCCGCGCTCGCGCTCCGCTCGCTCGTGCGCGACGCGCGCGAGGCAGGGCTCGAGGTCGTGTTCGAGGACGTCCGGCCCCGCTGGCGCCGGCTCGTCGAGGGGGTGATCGAGAGCGAGGAGGACCCCTTGGGCGGCCCTACGTGAGCACGTGGCGGGAGCGGCGCCGAAAGAGGTAGTGGGCGACGCGCCACTCGGTGCCCCCACCGTAGGCAAAGAGCTCGGCGCAGGCGAGGAAGAAGGCGCGCCAGCGCGCGACGTACGCGCGTCCCCAGCGCCGCCGGATCTCGGCGGCGTGCCTGTCGAGGTTGGAGAGCCAGGCCTCACAGGTCCGTGCGTAGTGGGATCCGTCGATGCTCCAGCGCTCGACGAGCGCGAGGTCGTCCTGGAAC
>JAVQXS010000044.1:0-9313 GCA_033578065.1 Thermoleophilia bacterium | reverse complement strand
CTCCGAGACGGGAGACGGAGAGGGGCCGGCCCGGCCCCTCTCCGGGAGAGCTGATCACGGGTGCGCTCAGGCCCCCGCCTCCTCCCCGCGTCCGACGACGTACGCCCAGATCGCTCCTCCGAGCACCCCTCCCGCGAGCGGGCCGAGGAGGTAGATCCAGATGTCGCCCCACTCCTGGTTCCAGAGGACGGGGTCGAGGGAGCGGGCGGGGTTGAAGGAGCCGCCGGAGACCGGGCCGACGGTCACCGCGGCCGTGAAGATGAAGAGGCCGATGAGCCACGGTGCGAGGATCCCCTTCCAGGGCGCGCGACCGTCGGTCGCGACGGTGAGGATGACCATGAGGAAGAGGCCGGTCGCGACGATCTCGAGGACGAGCGCGGCCCAGGAGTCGACACCGGAGCCGGGGGCGGTCGAGAGCGCCTCGGTCGTGTCCTGCGAGTGGACGATCGCCATCACGAGCACGGCGACGAAGCCGCCGACGAGCTGCGCGATCCAGTAGGGGACGACGTCCTTGCCGGGGAACCGGCCGGCGATCGCGAGGCCAGCGCTCACGGCAGGGTTGAAGTGCCCGCCCGAGATGTGGCCGAAGGCGGTGATCGCGAGCGCGAGCCCGAAGCCGAAGCCGAGCGCGACCCCGACGGGCGTGATCGCGTCCAGGCCGATCTCGACGACGGCCGCGACGCCGGAGAAGCCGAGGAAGAAGAAGAGGAAGGTGCCGAGCGCCTCGGCGGCGAGTCGCGTGCTGAGGGGGTGGTCCATCGCAGTACCTCCGGGGGTTGGGTTCGCTGCGATGGTTCGCCGCGCGCCGCCGCTCTCCTAGTCTCCTGCCATGGATCCGGCGGTCGTGCTCGTCGTCGCGCTCGCCCTCGGCTTCGCCTTCACGAACGGCGTGCAGGACGCGGCGAACGCCATCGCGACCCTCGTCGCCACGCGTGCCGGGAGGCCGCTCCCAGCCCTCGCCATGGTCACGGTCGTCATCCTCGCCGCGCCGCTCCTCGTCGGCGCAGCGGTGGCACAGACGATCTCCACGCTCGTCGAGCTGCCGCCGGAGGACACGGCCCCCGTGCTCGCCGCAGGTCTCGCGAGCGCGCTCGCCTGGAACGGCGCCGCCTGGGCGCGGGGCATCCCCTCGAGCTCGACCCACGCGCTCGTCGGCGGGCTCTCCGGCGCAGCGGTGGCTGCGGCGGGACCTGATGCCGTCGCCTGGGGAGGGCTCGAGAGCTGGAGGCCCGGTGGCGTTGCCGCCGTCCTCGTCGCCCTCGCCGTGTCCCCGCTCCTCGGAGCCGGAGCGTCCTTCCTCGCCCTCCGGGGCCTCCGTCGAGCCTTGCGCCGGGGGACACGCCGACTCGAGGTCGCGGTTCGCCGCGCGCAGTGGATCGCCTCGACCGCGCTCGCCGCTGGGCAGGGAGCGAACGACGTCCAGAAGGCGGTCGGGGTGGTCGGTGCCGCGCTCGCGGCGGGCGATGACGTGCACGGCACCCCGCGCTGGGCGGTCGCAGGCGCAGCGGCGGCCATGGCCGCCGGGACGGCGCTCGGAGGCTGGCGCATCGTCCGGACGATCGGCAAGCGCATCTACGACCTCCGCTCGCTCGATGCGCTCGCGAGCCAGGCGAGCTCCGCTACGGTGCTCCTCGGGGCGTCGGTGGCCGGCGCGCCCGTCTCGGCCACGCACGTCGTCGCCTCCTCGGTCGTGGGAGTCGGGGGGGCGCGCAGGCGGTGGGGGAGGGTGCGCTGGCGGGTCGTCGAGGAGATCGCGGTAGCGTGGGCGACGACCCTTCCGGCGACGGCGCTCCTCGCCGCGGCGGCGACCACGATCTGGAGGTGGATCGCGTGAGGGCACGTCATTGGTTCCTCCCCGAGCAGCCGGACGTGCTCGGCGTGCTCCGGCGCCAGATCGCCGTCGCGCGGAAGGGCGTCGACGCGCTCGTCGAGTGGGCTGCTGGAGACGCGTCGAAAGCCGAGGTCGTGCGGGCGCTCGAGCACGAGGGGGATGCCCTCAAGCGCGAGCTCGAGGTCCAGCTCACGACGGCCTTCACGACGCCACTCGAGCCGGAGGACCTGTACACGCTCTCGCGCGGGATCGACTGGATCCTCAACCGCTCGAAGGATCTCGTCCGGGAGAGCGAGGTGATGGCGACGCCTCCGGACGAGCCGCTCCTCGAGATGTGCGAGCGGCTCGCCGAGGCCGTCCACTGCCTCGCCGACGCGATCGACGGGCTCGCCGCCCGCTCGCCAGACGCGACGGAGCGGGCGAACGCGGCGATGCGCGCCGAGCGGCGGATCGAGAAGACCTACCGCGACGCGATGGCGCGCCTCGTCGAGATCGACGATCTCCGCGAGGTGATGGCGCGCCGCGAGCTCTACCGCCGCGTCGCGCGGATCGGCGAGCTCGTCGTCGACATCGCCGAGCGCGTCTGGTACGCGGTCGTGAAGGAGGCCTGACGTCCACGTTCCGTGGTCGCGACCGCGGGAGAGCGGACGACCGGGCTCGAACCGGCGACATCCAGCTTGGAAGGCTGGCGCTCTACCAACTGAGCTACGTCCGCGCCCCGATAGCGTAGCGTCGTGGATCCCTACGCGTGGTCGTGGAACGTCGAGGCTCTCCTCCTCGTGCCCCTCGCGTCGGTCGCCTACCTGGCAGCGCTTCGCCGCTACCCGGCACCGCGCTGGCGCGTCGCCTCCTTCCTCACGGCGATGGCGCTCCTCCTCGCCGTCACGGTCACGCCGCTCGAGACGCTCGCGCTCCGCTACCTCCTCGTCGTCCACCTGCTCCAGAACGTCGTCCTCGCGGAGTGGGCGCCGCTCCTCATCGTGCTCGGCCTGCCGCCTGCGCTCGCTGCGCGTCTCGCGCGCTCGTCTGCGCTGCGGGCGGGAACGCACCCGCTCGTCGCGCTCCCCGCCTGGCTCGGCAACTACATGCTCTGGCACCTCCCGTGGATCTACGACGCTGCCCTCCGACACCCGCACTCGCTGCTCCACCTCGAGCACGCGCTCTACCTCCTGACCGGGATCGCCATGTGGTGGAGCGTGCTCCAGGATGCGCCGCACAGGCTGAGCGCCGGGGCGCGCGCCGCGTACGTCTTCGCTGCGTTCGTCCTCGGGAGCCCCATCGGGCTCGTCATCGCGCTCGTCCCGAGCGCGATGTACGCGTTCTACGTCGAGGCCCCGCAGAGGCTGTGGGGCCTCTCGGCCCTCGCCGACCAGCAGCTCGGCGGCGTGCTCATGGCGGTGGAGCAGGCGATCGTCTTCTTCGCGGTGTTCGCGTACTGGTTCTCGCGCTTCCTCGAGGAGGAGGAGGAGCGGCAGGCGGACGAGGAGCGGCCGCTCCCAGCGGCGTAGACTCGGCGCGTGGACGCTCGTCGGGAGCAGCGACGCGGCGTATGGAACGGAAGGGAGGCGGCATGAAGATCGAGGAGGTCATGACCCGCGAGCCGAAGGCGGTGCCCGAGGCGACGTCGCTCAAGGACGTCGCTCGCATCCTCGCGGAGCACGGGATCTCCGGGCTCCCCGTCGTTGACGAGGAGGGGAAGGTCGTGGGCGTCGTCTCCGAGGCCGACATCGTCGGCAAGGAGGTGGGCGCCGAGCGCGAGCGGAGCCTGCTCGGTCGGCTCCTGCGCGGCGGCCCGCCTCCGGTGCTCGACGCGCGCACGGCAGGCGAGGCGATGACCGCGCCGGCGCTCACGATCACCGCCGACCGGGAGGTGGCGGAGGCGGCGCGGACGATGACGGAGCAGGGGGTGAACCGCCTGCCGGTCGTCGACGACGAGGGGCGGCTCGTCGGCATCGTCACGCGCGCGGACCTCGTCCGCGCCTTCCTCCGCTCGGACGAGGAGATCGAGCGCGAGCTCCGGGAGGAGGTCGTCGGCCGCAAGCTCTGGATCGACCCGTCCGAGCTTGAGATCAGCGTCGAGAACGGCGAGGTGGCGCTGCGGGGGAAGGTCGAAAGCCGGGCGGACGCCGAGCTCCTCGAGTACTTCGCGACCCGCGTGCCCGGGGTGGTCGCGGTGCGCTCGACGCTGCGCTGGGAGGTCGACGAGCCGAAGCTCCCGCAGTCCGATCCACGCATTCCCGAGGCCCGCGGCTAGCGATGCCAGTCCTGTGACCGTCTACGCTGCGCCCGTGCGCCCGTAGCTCAGTGGACAGAGCGGCGGACTTCTAATCCGCGGGTCGGAGGTTCGAATCCTCCCGGGCGCGCTCCTCGTAGGTCTGCCCGCGCGCGGCGAGCGCCCGCCCTCGGAGACGGGCGCTCGCGTCGTGCTCGAGGAGCTACGCCTTGATCGGGATCGTGCGGGCCTTCGCCTGCTCGAGCTTCGGCACGTGGATCTCGAGGACGCCCTTCCGGAAGGTCGCCTCGACGCGGTCGAGGTCGGCCTCGGGCGGGAGCGTGAACTTCCGCTCGAACCGCTTCTCGAGCCGCTCGTGGAGGTAGAAGGTCTTCTCCTTCTCCTCCTTCTCTGTCGTGCGCTCCCCCTTCACGGTGAGCGTGTGGTCCGACACGGCGAGCTCGAGCTCTCGCTCCTCGAAGCCGGGCACGTCGAGCTCGACGACGAGCTCCTTGTCCGTCTCGTACATGTCGGCAGCCGGGAGCGGGGCGGGGGCCATCCCGAAGTCCTCGAGCAGGCGCCGCATGCGGCGCTCCATGAGGTCGAGGTCCCAGAAGGGTGTCCACTTGACGATGCCTGCCATGGCTTCCTCCTTTCGTCGTCCTTCGTCGCAAGGGTGTCGGCCGGGGCGATGCTCCGCATCCGGGGAAAGAACGGATCCCCCTCCGGGAGGCGCCGCCGCGCTCAGCGCGGGAGCCGCAGGCCGAGCCTGCGCGGGAGGGAGGAGCCGAGGGCAGCGAGCCGTGACGGCGCGCGGCCCTCGTCCTCCGCGTCGTCCTTCGCGACGAGGGCACGACGGATGAGCGAGCCGCCAAGCCAACGGGCAGGCTCGGGCGGGAAGCGCTTCCGCGGAGGATCGACGAGCGCGAGCGCTGTGCGCCCGTCCCGACGGTCGAGGGCGAGCCGCGCGAGGATCTCTCCCCCGAGGTAGGAGGGTCCAACCCCGTTGCCGGTGAAGCCGAACCCGTGGTGGACGCGACCGCGGCTCCCGAAGATGGGCAGGTGCGTGGGGGAGACGTCGATCGGCCCACCCCAGGCGTGCGTGATCGCGCGGCCGCGGAGTTGGGGGAAGAAGCGGACGAGGCTCTGTCGCGCCCGGGCGACGGCGTCGGGATCGACCTCGAGACGGCGGGAGAGGCGCCCGCCGCGACCCATGACCCCGCCGCCCCAGCCGAAGACGATGCGGCCGTCGCGCGTCGTTCGCGTGTAGTGGACGAGCGTGCGGCTATCGACGATCGCCTCGCCGCCCGTCCAGCGAAGCTGCTCGAGGACGTCGGGCACCGGCTCGGTGAGGACGATGTGGCTCGAGGCGACGGCGAGCGCGAGTCGGAAGCCCGGGAACCCGGCGGTCGCGCTGTTCACGGCGAGGATGGCGGCGCCGGCCCGGACGCGGCCGGTGCGCGTCTCGGCCGTCCCATCGGGACGAAGGCGCGTCACCTCGCTCCGCTCGTGGATGCGCACGCCCTGCTCGAGAAGCCGCTTCCGGAGCCCGAGGGCGAGCCGCGCCGGGTGGACGGTCGCGTTCACCCGGTAGGAGACCCCTCCAAGGAAGAGCGGGGAGTCGCAGCGGGAGCGCACCTCCTCCGCGCTCAGCTCGACGACCTCCTCCGGGGCGCCGAGCGCCGCGGCCGCGGCGACGTTCTCGGTCCAGCTTCCGAGCTGGGATTGAGTCGTGGCGACCCGCAGCATCGGCGCCTCGCGGAACCAGGCGTCGACCCCGTTCGCCTCGCACCAGACACCGATCCCCCGCACCGCGTCCTCGGATGCCCGCAGGACGGCGAGCGCGGCCGCGTCTCCGGCCCGCTCGCGGAGCGTCTCCGCGTCTCCCCACAGGGTCTCGCAGAAGCCGCCGTTCCGCCCGCTCGGGCCATGCCCGCAGAGCTCGGCCTCGAGCACGACGACGTCCGCCTCGGGCTCGAGCGCGCGCAGGTGCCACGCCGTCCACAGCCCGAGGTAGCCCCCGCCGACGATCACGACGTCGGCGGTCACGTCGCCGTCGAGCGGCCGGGTGGGCACGACGGAACCCGCCTCCTCGAGCCACCACCCGTGCCGCGTGTGTCGCACGGGGGGGAGGTTACGCGTCCGACGGTCGGCGAGCGAGGGCGACGCTCGAGGCGATGACGACAGCGACGGCGATGGGGACGACGATCGTCCAGAGGAGCGGGAAGCCTCCGAGGAGCGCGCCAGCGGAGACGAGCGTGGCCGAGAGCGCAGGGGCCCGGCGGAGACGCTGGCCCACGAGCATGAGCGTCGCTCCACCGATGAGGACGACCACCCATGCGACTGCCCTCCCGGGTCCGTAGTCGAGGACGAGGAGGCCGGCGGGAACCGCGAGCACGTAGAGCGCAGCGAGGGCGAGCACGAGGAAGCGCGTCGCCTCCGCGAGGCCTGCGTCCCTGCGACTGGCGGCCTCGACCGCTCTCCGGTACAGGCTGCGTCGGCTCAGGGGTGGCGGATGGGACTCGAACCCACGACCACCGGGACCACAACCCGGGGCTCTACCAGCTGAGCTACCGCCACCGCGACGGGGACAGGATAGCCGCCCCGGATCTGCTCCTCGGCCCGCTCAGGCCGTCCCCCCGCGGACCCCTGCGGACCTCCCCGTGGACGCGGGTGGCGTGCCAGGCCTTCGAGGCGCGCGAGGGACGGACGGGGCGAGGCGAGGGGTCAGGCTCCGCCATCCTCCGCTCCTCGCTCCTCCTCGCGCGCCCGAAGACGAGCGAGCTCGGCGCGCGCCTGCCGTCGGGAGACGACGAGGTAGCCGACGACGATGGCGAGGAGCGCTGCCACGAGGGCTCCTGCGGCGGTGGCGCCTCGGAAGCCGGGCGCCTCGACGTCGAGGATCCGGTCGCCTGCATGCGCCGCGTTGCCGCCCCCGACCGCGATGCCGAGCGTGAAGAGGTTCGGGGCGGCGAGGGCGGTCGCGAGCGCTGCGAACGCGACGTACGCCTTCCAGCCGCGGCGCCGACGGAGCGCGGCGCCGACGGCGGCGAGGGGGAGGATCGTGAAGAGGAACCCGTAGACGAGGCCGAGCGTGATTCCGGCCGCGATGCTGCCCTCGACCTGGTCGCCCACCCGCTGGGCCCACCACCGGGGGATGAAGGCCGCACCGATCCAGGCGAGGAGGAGGACGGCCGCGAGCGCTACGAGCACCCAGAGGGCCCGTCGCCCCCATCCTCTCGGGGGCGCTGGAACCGGGGCGTCGCGCGCAGGCTCTGCGTCGTTCACGGGGGCGAGCGTATCGGGTCGTGGCTGGGAGCGCTCGCTCGCGCGGTCGCTCAGCTCGCCGGCGGACGTCGGGGAGGCGCCTGGAGCGCGCGGGCGAGATCGGTGACCGAGAGGAGCCCGAGGAGCCGGTTCCCGCCGTCCACGACGAGCCCGCGTCCGAGCGGGCTCTGGGTGAGCGACGCGAACGCCTCGAACGCGTCATCGTCCTCCCGGTAGAGAGGGACGTCGGCGAGCGCGAGCATGCAGTCACGGACGCGGCGCACGTCCCACTCGGCGCGCGGGACCTCGGCGATGCAGCGGAAGGGCAAGAGCCCGAGCGCGACGCCGTCCTCGGTCACGGGGTACGTCGTGTACCGACGGCGCCAGACGACGTCGTCGAGCACCTCGCCGAGCGTGAGGTCGGGGTCCACGGTCACCGGGTCACGGGCCATGAGGTCGCGGACGCGGAGCCCCTCGAGCGTCTGACGGGCCGTCGCCGCCTGGCCCTCCGCTCCCGCCGCCGAGAGCAGGAACCAGCCGAGGAACGCGAGCCAGACGCCGCTGAACGGGCTCGCCCCAAGAGCGACGACGGCCCCCGTTGCGATGAGGGCGTACCCGAACCCGCGGCCGATGCTCGTGGCCGTCCGGGTCGAGCGGGCGAGATCGCCACTGCGATGCCAGAGCGCCGCGTGGAGGATCCGGCCCCCGTCGAGCGGAACGGCCGGCGCGAGGTTGAAGACGAGGAGCGCGAGGTTCACGTAGCCAAGCCACGCAGCGACGCCATCGACCGGCTCGGTCGCGTCGAGGAGCGCGACGCCGACGAAGAGCGCCCCCAGGAGGAGGGAGACGATCGGACCGGCGACCGCGATCCGGAACTCCGCTCCTGCGCTCCTGAACGCGCCCTTCAGGGTCGCGACCCCGCCGAAGAGCCAGAGGGTGATCCCCTCGATCTCGATCCGCTCGCGCTTCGCTTGGATCGCGTGTCCGAGCTCGTGGAGGAGCACCGAGGCGAAGAAGAGGACGGCTGCCACGACCGCCATGACGACGTGCGTCCCCGAGGAGAGGCTCGGGTTCGTCGAGGGGAAGACGTTCGCCGAGAGCGTCCAGACGAAGAGCGCGAAGACGACGAGCCAGCTCCAGTGGATCCCGACGCGGATCCCGGCGATCCGTCCCAGCTCGAGGCTCGATCCCACTCGTCGCTCCTCCCTCTGCCGCTCCGCCACAGTGTCGCACGTCGCCGCGCTCGGAGGTCGCGCACCATCCGGGGGCCAGCTCTCCGTCGTCGCATCGCTACCGCCGGGTGACGCTCGCGCGTCCGTACCGCGAGAGGGACGAGCCGCGCCTGGGACGCGGTGGCCCTCCCGGAGAGGTGGCCCCGGGAGGAGTCGAACCTCCGCACGCAGATTCGAAGTCTGCCGCTCTATCCGCTGAGCTACGGGGCCGGCACAGGCACGGTAGCGCGCGGGTGCGAGGGAGGAGAGGGCGATCGACGCCCACGGGCTCTCGCAGGAAGACGGCGGCCGGCCCCGCTCCGTCCGACGGCGGTCCTACGCTCCCGCCATGGTGCTCGGGGCAGTCGTCTTCGGAGCGGCCTTCCTCGCTGGGCTCGCGCTCGGCACGTACACCCGACGACCCCTCTCGACGGCGTTCCTCGTCCTCGGGAGCTTCGCGGCGCTCCTCGCGCTCTCGGTCTCCGGGGATGTCGTGGGCGCGGGCGTCCTGCTCGTCGTCCTCGGGCTCGTCGGCCTCGTCGCCGAGAGCGTCCGCGAGACGTTCGTCCACCTCGTCGGTCGCTCGTAGCGAGACGAGCGCTCGAGCCTCCCAGGGCCGCGTCTCTCGGCGATGCGGGCGGGAGGGCTCGAACCTCCAAGGGCCGTGCGGCCCACCGGATCCTAAGCCCGGCGCGTCTGCCAGTTCCGCCACGCCCGCGTCGCTCGAAGGATAGGGGCCTAGATGCCTGACCGGTAATTCACGGCCCTGGCCGTGATCGCTGAGTAGGGGCC
>JAVQXS010000043.1:0-9396 GCA_033578065.1 Thermoleophilia bacterium | reverse complement strand
ACCCAGTCGGCATCGAGGTCGATCGCGACGAGGTTCGCCCGGACGCCGACCTCGCTCCGGGGCTCCTCGAGCCCGAACGCCCGCGCCGGGCCGGAGGACATCCGCTCGAGGAGCGTCTCGAGCGAGAGCACGCCCGGGAGGACGAGGTGCGTGTAGAGAGCGGCGAACGCCGTCTCGAGACCGATCACCCCGAACGGCGCCTCCTCGAAGGGGACGTCCTTCTCGTGGCGCGCGTGCGGCGCGTGGTCGGTCGCGACGCACGAGATCGTCCCCCGGCGGAGAGCGTCGCGCAGGGCCTCCCGATCGGCCGCCTCGCGGAGGGGCGGGTTCATCTTCACGTTCGGGTCGAGCGAGCGCACCGCCTCCTCGGTGAGGACGAGGTGGTGCGGCGTCACCTCCGCGCTCACGCGCGCCCCGGCTGCGAGCGCGCGCTCGAGAGCCTCCACCGACGCGCGGGCCGAGAGGTGGAGGAGGTGGACGGGGCGCTCCTCGAGGGCAGCGAGAGCGAGATCGCGCTCGACCATGAGGCTCTCCGCCGCCGCGGGGTACGGGGCGAGCCCGAGCTCGGCGGCGACTGCTCCCTCGTGCGCGTGACCTCCCCGGGAGAGCGTCGGATCCTCGCAGTGGAGCGCGAGCGGGACGGACACGAGGCCCCCGTAGCGGAGGGCCCGGCGCAGGAGGCCGGCAGAGACGACGGGACGACCGTCGTCGCTGAAGCCCGTAGCCCCCGCCGAGGCGAGCTCGACCATCTCCGTGAGCTCCTCGCCCCGCTGCCCCTTCGTGATGGCGGCGTGGAACCCGGTGGGAACGACCGCCTCCTCCCGCGCCCGCTCGAGCAGCGACCCGAGCACCGCCGCCGAGTCGACGACGGGATCGGTGTTCGGCATCGCGAGGAGCGCGCAGTACCCGCCCGCGGCGGCGGCCTCCGTCCCCGAGCGGAGCGTCTCCTCGTCCTCGCGGCCGGGCGTCCGCAGGTGGACGTGGGGATCGACGAACGCGGGAGCGATGAGGAGCCCGGGATCGCCGCCGGGCTCGAGCGCAGCGATCGTCCCCTCCTGAACGGTGACCCGCAGGCAGGCGTCGAGACCCCGTGCCGGGTCGAGGACGCGGCCCTCGAGCACGAGCGAGTCGGCCCGACCGTTCCGGCAGGCGAGCGTCACGCCACCTCCGCGGGAGCCGGGCGCGCCGCCGGCGAGGGAGCGACGGTGAGGAGGTCGTAGAGGACAGCCATGCGCACGACGAGACCGGCGCGCACCTGCCCGGTGACGAGCGCGGCGGGCGAGTCCGCGACGCGCGCGTCGATCTCGACCCCGCGGTTCATCGGCCCGGGGTGCATGACGAGCTGTCCGCGTCGCAGCCGCTCCGGCGTGATCCCGTAGAGGGCCGTGTACTCGCGCAGCGAGGGGACGAACGCCTCGCCGGGAGCGATCCGCTCGCGCTGCATCCGGAGGACGTAGACGACGTCGGCGGCGGCGATCGCCCCGATCTCGTGCGCGAGCTCGCACCCGAGCGCTCTGAGCTCAGGCGGCACGAGCGTTGGTGGTCCGACGAGCGTGGCCGTCCCGCCGACGAGGGAGAGCGCCTGCACGAGCGAGCGGGCGACCCGGGAGTGGACGACGTCCCCGACGATCGCGACGTGGACACCGTCGAGCCGGCCGAGCGCTCCCTGAATCGTGTAGAGGTCGAGGAGCGCTTGCGTCGGGTGCTGGTGCGTCCCGTCCCCGGCGTTCACGACGTGGGCGTCGGTCACGCGAGCGACGAGCGCTGCCGCGCCGACCGCGGGGTGCCGCACGACGATGACGTCGGGGCTGTAGGCGGCAAGCGTGAGCGCCGTGTCCTTGAGCGACTCGCCCTTGTCGACGGACGACCCAGAGGAGCGGATCGCCATCGTGTCCGCGGAGAGCCGCTTCGCGGCGAGCTCGAAGCTCGCGAGGGTCCGCGTCGAGGACTCGTAGAAGAGGTGGACGACCGTCCGTCCCCGCAACGTCGGCAGACGCTTCACCTCTCGCTCGAGCGAGCCCGCGAGGGCGCGGGCGGTGTCGAGGATCCGCTCGATGTCTCCGCGGCTGAGGTCGCGCACCGCGAGCAGGTGCCGGCGGCGAGACGGAGGCGCGTGGAGCTCAGCCACGCGCGCCCTCCTGCGCGTCGGCGACGAGGAGCACCCGGTCGACCTCGTCCACCTCGACGAGCTCGACCTGCACCCGCTCGCTCCGGGCCGTCGGCAGATTCTTCCCGACGTAGTCGGGGCGGATGGGCAGCTCGCGATGCCCGCGGTCGACGAGGACGGCGAGCTGGACGCGAGCCGGGCGGCCGAACTCGAGGAGGGCGTCGATCGCGGCTCGGATCGTCCTCCCCGTGGAGAGGACGTCGTCGACGAGGACGACCGTCAGCGCCTCGATCGGAAACCCGATGCGCGTGTCCCGGACGACCGGACGGCGCTCGGGCCCACGGCCCCCGTCCCGCACGTGGACGTCGTCGCGATGGAAGGTGATGTCGAGAGCTCCGACCGGGAGCTCGACATCCGTGCGCTCGAGGATGAGCCGCCGGAGCCGGTAGGCGAGCGGCACCCCTCGAGTCTGGATGCCGACGAGGGCGACGCGAGCGAGGTCGTCGTTCCTCTCGACGATCTCGTGGGAGATCCGAGTGAGCGCCTTCGCGATGGCGGTCGCGTCGAGCAGCTCCTTCGCGGCGGCGCGGTCTGGCACGTGCGTCGTCATGGGCTCCTTTCCGGCCTCACGGGACCGGGCTTAAAGGTCGCGCCCAGGGTAGCGGATGGGGCGGCGGACACCCCGCCTAGAGCGTGAACGCGTCCTCGTCGGGCTCGGCGAGCGCCTCGATCGCGTCGCGCGCCTCGTCGATCTCCGACTCGGCGACGAGCACCTTGAGCGGGAGGTCGTCGTGAGCGCCCGCGTCGTGCTCGACGGCAGGCTCGAGGTGCGACTCGATCCCGGCCGTGCGGAGCATGCTCTGGATGAGCTCTGCCTCGGCGACGTCGTTCGCGACCGCGACCTGGACGAGCCTCGTCATCGTGCCTCGGACCCTACCGCAGCGGCACGTCGGCGCGCGCCCGAACGAACGAGCTCGGGCTCGCCGCGCTCGGGGAAGGGCACGACGATGACGTCGAAGTCTCGGGGGACGACCGTTCGGGGGAAGAGCGCGCGCGCCTCGTCCACGACCTCGTGTCCAAGGTACCGAGGAGAGACGTGGGTGAGCGCGAGGAGCGCGACGCCGGCCTCGCGCGCGAGGAGGGCCGCCTCGCCCGCGGTCGAGTGGCGCGTCTCGCGCGCCCGATCGCGTTCCTCTGCGAGGAAGGTCGCCTCGTGGACGAGGAGGTCGGCGCCACCCGCTGCGTCGACAACCGACGCCGCAGGCGCTGTGTCGCCCGCGAGCACGACCTTCCGACCCGGGCGCGGGGGTCCGAGAACCTGCTCGGGACGCACGGTCGACCCGTCCTCGAGCGTCACCGACTCGCCGCGCTGGAGGAGCCCCCGCGCGGGCCCGGGCGGGACGCCGAGCGCCTCGGCGGCGGCGACGTCGAAGCGGCCGGGGCGCTCGTCCTCGACGAGCGCGTACCCGAGCGCAGGGACGCCGTGGTCGGCGGCGAAGACCCGGATCGTGTAGCCGTCCCGGACGAGCTCGTCCCCGGGCTCGAGCTCGACGACGCTGAACGGGTAGTCGAGGCGACCGAACACGCGCCGGAGCACCCCGAGGAGCTCGCGCGTGCCCGCGGGGCCGTAGACCGTCAGCGGCAGCTCCCGGCCGCGGAGCGCGAACGTCTTCAGCATCCCCGGCAGCCCGAGGTAGTGATCGGCGTGGTGGTGGGTGAGGAAGACCTCCTCGAGGTCGACGAGGCCGAGGTCCGATCGGAGGAGCTGGCGCTGCGTCCCCTCGCCGCAGTCGAAGAGGAGGCGCTCGCCACCGCGCCGAACGAGCGTCGCCGGCAGCCCGCGCTGCGCGGTCGGCACAGAGCCAGCAGTGCCGAGGAAGACGAGGTCGAGGTCCACGAGGCGAGTCTAGAAGCGCGCAGCCCAGGAGACCTCGCGCCTAGGGGACGACGAGCCGCTGTCCGGGGTGGATCGTCACGTCCACGAGGCCGTTCTCCCGCCGGAGGCGCCACACGCCCTCTCGCGGATCGCCGCCGTACGCCTCCACGGCGATCGACCAGAGCGTGTCGCCGGGCCTCACCGTGACCGTCCGTGCCTCTCCCCCGGCGCCCCCGTCGCGTGCGAGCACGGCCCAGAGCACGAGCGCGACGAGGAGGACGAGGACGATGCGAGCGAACACGTGTTCGCAGTATGAGCGAACAGGTGTTCGAGGTCAAGGGTTCAGACCCGCGGCCGCTCGACGACCCGTACCCGTCGGGCGGCGTTCGCCTCCGCCACGAGCTCGACCTCGACCGCCACGCCCCGTCGCCCAGCGTGCGGGAGCGGCAGGGCCACCGTGACCGAGCGAAGCCCCGGCACCGCGACCTCGCGGCACCGGCGGCTCGCCCCTGGGCGCCAGGGCCTCGCGCAGACCACCGCCCGCGCGTCCTCCCCAGCCGCGATCCGCGCCCGGACGCGCCGCGGCGAGGCGCGCACGTCGACCCTCGCCCCCTGCACCCGTCGCTCCGGTCGCCACGAGACAGGCGTTCCCTTGCAGCCGTCGGCGGTCTCGGCGAGAGCCACGCGTACCGCCTCCGCGGCTGCGCGCGGCACGCCGTCCACCCACTGGAGACCAGCTTGGAAGCCGGTCCGCAGCCCGTCGTCGCGGAAGCCGAAGAAGCTGAGCGAGGCGATGCCGGGGTCGCAGGCCGCCCGCCGCACGAGCTCGCCGTAGATCGCCGCCTGGGTGAGCTCGTCCGTGACTGGGACGTTCTCCCACCCCGCGTAGCCGGAGCGCGTGCTCGTATCGACCTGCCAGCCCACCTCGTCGAGGTGGAGCTTCAGCCCGTTCGCGGGCGTGCGCTGCGCCGTGCCGTGGAACGCATCCCAGAGCGCCTGCTTCACGCGGTCGAGGTTCACGAAGCCCGCGTTCGGCCAGGAGTACCCGCGCTCGAGCGGATCGGTCGCGCGCGCGGGGTAGGGGTGGAAGCTGAAGGCGTCCATGAGCGGGCGCGTCCGCCCGCTCGCGCGGTACCAGGCGCCGAGCGCGCGCAGGAAACGGACTGGCGAGGTGGAGACGTTGTTGCGTGCGCTCGGCTTGTCGTTGCCCCGCGGCGAGAGCCCGACGCCGACGACGACGATCTCCGAGTCGACCGACTTCAGCGCGTCGTAGGCGGCAGCGAGGTAGGCGCCGAAGGCCGCGGCGGACACGTTGCGGCCCTGCGCGTCGAACTGCGGTCGCCAGAAGGCCGGCTGGTTCGGCTCGTTGCCGACGATCACCTCCCGCACCTGCGGGTACGCACGTGCCAGCGCCTTCACGTACGAGCCGAAGAGGAGCGGCGTCCCGATCCCGGCCTCGATCTCTCGCGGAGGGTACGGGTACACAGCGAGGACGACCTTGAGCCCGGCCTCGACGGCACGGGGGACGACCTCGTCGAGGAGCGGCTTGTCCGCGATGGTCATCGCCGCGCTTGGCGTGTAGCGCACGCCGATGACGACCCGCGTCAGCCCAAGCGCGCGCATCTCGGCGAAGAGCGCGGCCCCCCGATCATCCATGTGCTTCGAGGTGTCGTCGTTCGCTCCCACCTCGAGGGCAGGCGCGACCTGCGCGCTCGCGAGGAGCGTCACCGCGCCTGCCGTTGCCGCAGCCAGAGCTCGCATCGCTCCCACCCGTCGCGGGCTCCCCTGGCCCGCGGGCGAAGACCCTAGAGCGCCGCGAGGACGGCGTCAAGGAGGGAACCGGCTCCGAAGCGAACCGGGTCGTCGGCGGGCAGGCCCGTCTCGGCAGCCGCCTCCGTGATCGCCGCTCGCGCCTCCTCATCGGAGAGCCCAGCCGTGTTGAGGGCGACGCCAGCAACACGCGCGGGACGTGCGCGGAGGGAGATGCGCTCGTGGAGCTCGACGAGCTCAGGGAGCGGGGGGATCGGGTGGCCGGGACAGCCGTCGATCTCCTGCGACCCCGCCTGGTGGCAGAGGACGAGCGCGTGGGGCGCAGCGCCGTGGAGGAGCCCGAGGGAGACACCCGAGTAGAGGGGGTGGACGATCGAGCCCTGGCCTTCGACGAAGAGGAGCTCGCCTCCGCGCTCCTCCCCCTCGACCACGAGCCGCTCCGCTGCCCCCGCGAGGAAGTCCGCCACGACGGCGTCGATCGCGATCCCCCAGCCCGCGATCCAGATCCCAGTCTGACCCGTCGGTACGAAGAGCGAGCGGATGCCCCGGCGACGGGCTTCCCGGTCGAGCTCGATGGCGACGGTCTTCTTGCCGATCGCGCAGTCCGAGCCGACGGTGAGCACGACCTTCGCGCCGAGCGTGAGGTTCGCGCCCGTGGGGACGTTGAGTCCCGGCGGCGGCGTCCGCACGTCCCGGAGCCGGACGCCGTGGCGAGCAGCGAGCTCGACGAGCTCGTGGTCGTCCGTCAGGCGCTCGTGGAGCCCGCTCTCGACGTCGAGACCGGCCTCGACGCAGGCACGGAGGAGCGCCCGCCAGGCAGGAGGGAAGCGGCCACCCTGGGTCGCGACGCCGACGACGGCGACGGTGGGGCCGTAGGGGAGGGACTCGGCAACCGAGCCGACGATCGGGATCCCCTCGTGCTCCTCCCCTGCGCGCGCGGAGTCGACGATGGCGACGACGGGGTCGGAGCCGTAGCGCACGATCCCGCGGAGCGTCTTGCCGTAGTGCGGGTCGTGCGAGTACCCCTCGCCGAGGATGACGACCCGGCGCGGTCGCTCAGGCACCGGTGACCTCTACGCCGAGCCCCGGCGCCTCCGCCGGCACCTGGACACCGTCGACGAGCGCGACGCCGGGGCAGGGATCGGACGAGAGGAGGAGATTCCCGTCCAGGTCAACGTAGTCGCAGAGCGGGGCGATGCAGCACGCGGCGGCGATGCCAAGGCCCGACTCGAGCATGCAGCCCACCATCACCCCGAGCCCGAGCGCGCGGGCGGCATGCACCATACGCGTCGCCTCGCGGATCCCCCCGGACTTCGCGAGCTTGATCGTGATTCCGTGCGCGATCTCCGCGCAGCGAGCGACGTCGTCGAGGGTGTGGCAGTCCTCGTCGAGGAAGATCGGCACCGGCGAGCGGCGCCGAAGCTCGGCAGCGTCGGGATCCCCAGCCGGGAGCGGCTGCTCGCAGTACTCGACCTTGAGCGCCGCGAGTGCAGCGAGGGCGTCGAGCGCCTCCTCGAGCGACCACCCCTCGTTCACGTCCACCTGGAGCGGGAGATCGGTGACGGCGCGGACTGCGCGCACCCGCTCGACGTCGAGCCCGTCGCCGCCCCCGAGCTTGAGCTTCAGGCGGCGGAACGATGGGGCGGCGCGCTCGGCACGCCGGGCCATGTCGTCGGGGTCGCCGAGCCACACGGTCCACGTCGTCGGAGGGCCCGCCCGCGGCAGCCCGAGGAGCCGGAAGCAGGGAAGGCCGAGGAGCTTCCCCTGGAGGTCGTGGAGCGCGGCGTCGAGGGCCGCCTTCGCCGCCCGCTCGCCGGGGATCGCCGCAAGGCGCGCGCCGATCTCCTCGAGCGCGAAGGGATCCTCGCCGAGGAGAGCGCCGTGCTCCTCGAGGAAGCGGAGCGCCGAGGTCGCAGACTCCCCGTAGCGCTCGACGGGCGCTGCCTCGCCGTAGCCGATGACGCCTCCGTGGCGTACGGCGACGTGGACGACGTTCGCAGCGACGCTCGCCTCCCTCGAGATGACGAAGGTCTCCGCGAGCTCGAGCGTCACGATCCGTGCCTCGACCTCCACGGACGCGGAGCCTAGCTCCGCCCGACGAGTACACTGGAGCCTTCGGCGCCCGTAGCTCAGGGGATAGAGCGCGCGCCTCCGGAGCGCGAGGTCGCAGGTTCGATTCCTGCCGGGCGCATCGCGCCGACCGCGCACGCGAGGATCCGGAGCCTGGGGCCTCGCCCAGCCCCCCGCATGGCGACGGTCCGACGGCGCGCCGCCTCTTCCGTGCGGACCTCCCCTCGCCACCCCGCTCCCTGCTCACGCTCGAGCTCGGCGGGCTCCTCAGCGCGGACGGCGACCACGGGCCCTGGGAGGCGTTCCTCGTCGCCGCTTCAGCGGCATCGGCGCCTGCGGCTTCTGGCCCTCGGTCGCGCTCCTCGCCCGGCTCGTCTCTTCGCGCGGAGCGTCCGGCTGCGTTCGCGCTCCAACGCGCCGTCTGAGCGTAGGCTTCGGCATCGGCGCGGCCACGGGTGGCCTCAGCGCGAGCGTCGAGACCGCGACCTCGTTCACAGCCCTCGTCCTCCTCGACGCTGCGGCCCTCGTCGCCTGGAGACCGGAGGCCACGGCCCTCGTGCCCACCCGGGGCGGACGCGAGCGAGATGTGCCTCCACGGAGCGGTCGCGGCTCCGCTCGCCTCCGACCTCGCAGCACCCCACCTCCTCAGCCGCTCCCTCGCCCTCGCCGCGCTGTCCTGGCAGATCGGCCTCACGCTCGGGCCTGCGCCCGGAGGCGCCGGGCTCGTGCTCTCGCCCAGGGGCGTCTGGCTCCCGCTGGCCCCGCACGTCCGGCGGCGCGCTCTCTTCGGCGATCATGCGCCACCTCCTCGAGCAGGCGCTCCGAACGCCGCCCGGAGCCGCCGCCTCCGCGTGAGCGCGAGATGGCAGGGCTAGAATCCGCCCGTGCTCCTCACTACGGACGACCCCCTCAGTAGCCGTGCCCAGCCTCCCTCGCATCCGGCGCGCTCGCTCGACCCGCAGCGCGGGTCCCGTCTCCGCGCGGCCGGAGCCGCTCGTCCGCGAGCTCGAGGCGTGCGGGCTCACCTGGGTCAACGTCGTCCAGCCTGACGTCGAGACGGCGCAGGAGCTCGCCGACCGCTTCGGCTGGCACCCCCTCGACGTCGAGGACATCGTCTCGAAGCGTCAGCGACCGAAGATCGACGACTACGAGGACGAGGGGTACCTCTTCGCCGTCCTCCACTTCCCCGTCTTCGACAAGCAGGTGCAGCGACTGAACGCCGCGGAGCTCGACATCTTCATCGGGCGGGACTACGTCGTCACCATCCCCCACCCGCAGCTCCATCCCGTGACGCGCCTCTTCGAGCGCTGCGAGACGGACGACAGGCTCCGCGAGCAGCTCTTCGCCCGAGGCTCGGGTCGCCTCCTGTACGAGATCCTCGACGACCTCTTCGACTACTGCTTCCCGATCCTCGACAAGATCGCGCACAAGCTCGAGGTCATCGAGGACGAGATGTTCGCGGGACGCTCGTACGAGGTGGTGCGGGACATCTCGAACGTGAAGCAGGAGATCATCTCCTACCGCAAGATCATCAAGCCGGAGCGGACGACGCTCCGGGTACTCGAGCGCCGGG
>JAVQXS010000042.1:0-9447 GCA_033578065.1 Thermoleophilia bacterium | reverse complement strand
CCGTTCTCGGGCCAGTTGGCAAGATCCTCGCCGAGGATGTCGGCGATCGTCTCGAGATCGTCCGCCGGGGCTGGGACCGCGCGGAGGTGCTCCCTCAGTCGGATGTCGCACCCTGGCACGAGCTCGCTCGCGGCAGTTGCGAGGCCGAGCGCGAGCGCAGCGACATCGGTAGCGGAGCGGCGTGCGGTGAACCACGCGCAACGACGGCCCTCGCGCTGCGTCCACTGCTCGGCGAGCGTCGTCTTCCCATAGCCGGCAGGCGCGACGAGCATCCGCACTCGAGCCTTCGTCGAGTCGAGGAGCGCGTAGAGCCTTGGGCGCTCGACGATGCGGCGGGTCCTGAGCCGCCGCGACGGGCGCATCGTCGTTGCCCTCGTCGCCATGCTCGTCTCTCGAATCGAGGAAGTGAAGCCCGACCCTACCACCGCTCGGGCGGAGGAGCGCCCGCGGCCCCGGCTTACGGGCCGCGGGCGCCTGGGTCAGCGGAGCAGCCGCACGCCGAAGACGAGCCCGTGCCCCGCGGACAACGGATCCTCTCCCGTGAGGAGACGGAACGCGGCGGGTATCTGGCGCCGGCGCCGGACACCCAGCTTCTGTCGGAGTGTGTCGCTGTGGGCCTTCGCCGTTCGGGGGGAGATGCCGAGGCGCGTGGCGACCTCCTCGTTCGAGCAGCCGGCCGCGATGAGGGCGACGATCTCCCGCTGCCTCGGCGTGATGCGCCCTGTCCTCGTCTGCGTCGTCAGCTCGATCATGGTGTGGGCACGCTACTCCCTCGATCGGGGGATGCTCAATCGTCCTCGGGGTGTAGCTCGGGGTGTATTTCGCGCGTCAACCGCTCCCTCGGGAAACCCGAAGGCGCGCTCGCGCAAACCACCGATGCCGGCACGCGGTGCGCTCTTCAGGATGTCCCGCGACGAAGGAGGTCGCTGATGCGCGTATCCGAGCTGATGACGGAGGACGTCGTGACCGTTCGGCCCGAGATCTCCCTCCGAGACGCTGCAGCGCTGCTCGCGGAGCGCCGGATCTCGGGAGTTCCTGTCGTGAACGACGAGGGACGAGTGGTCGGCGTCCTCTCCGAAGCCGACATCGTCGCCAAGGCTGGCGGTCCGAGGCACGGCCACCGTCTCCTCGGCTGGCTCTTTGAGCCGGATCTCGACCTCGGAGACAAGATCGCGGCTCGTACCGTTGGCGAGGCGATGAGCGTCCCACCGGTCACGATCGAGGCCGAACGACGCGTCCATGAGGCAGCGAGAATCATGGCGAGCGAGGGCATCAACCGACTGCCCGTCGTCTCGGCAGAGGGGAAGCTCGTCGGAATCGTCACTCGCGCGGACGTCGTGCGTGCGTTCGCGCGCTCAGATGCCGAGATCGCGCGGGAGATCGAGCACGAGATCCTCCAGCGCACCCTCTGGCTCGAGCCCGGGAGCGTCACCGTGGCGGTCGTAGACGGCGTCGTTACGCTCCGGGGCGAGGTCGAGTCCGAGGCGGACGCGGAGCTCCTGCCCGTCTTCGTCTCGCGCGTGCCGGGAGTCGTGGAGGTTCGTTCGGACGTGCGTCCTCGCGAGACGACGCCCGCGGCGTGAGCTCGTTCGCGAGCGTCCCAGCGCGCTCGAGCAGCCACAATCGGCAGACTTGGAGCATGACCACGGCACGCGGTCGCCGGACGGGCTTCTCGACACGTGCCATCGTCGCGGCCTTCGCCGTCGCCGCAGCGTTGGCCGTAGCGGTGATCGGAGCCGCGCTCGTCCTCGGTGGCGGGAGTGGCGGAGGAGCTCGTGGGCCGACCACGGACCTCACGGGCATCGCGCAGGAAGGAGCCTTCCTCGGCAACCCCGAGGCGAAGGTGCTCCTCATCGAGTACGCGGACTTGCAGTGCCCGTTCTGCCGCGAGTGGGCGGTCGAGGTCTTCCCGACCCTCGTCGAGGAGTACGTGCGACCGGGAGACGTCCGCTTGGAGCTCCGGGGTCTCGCCTTCCTCGGCCCCGACTCGGAGAAGGCGCTCCGCTTCGTCGCGGCGGCGGGACGCCAGAACCGCGCGTGGGATCTCCAGGAGGCGCTCTTCCGAGCCCAAGGCGAAGAGAACTCCGGGTGGGTGACCGACGATCTCGTCCGCGAGCTCGCGTCCGGAATCCCGGGGCTCGACGTCGACCGCATGTTCGCCGACGCGGAGAGCTCGTCGGTCACCGCTCAGATCCGCGAATGGGCCCGCCAGGGGCGTCGGGACGGCGTCCCAGGAACGCCGACGTTCTTCGTCCGGATCGACGACGAGGAGCCGTACCTCATCCAGGTGCCGCTCGAGCCCGACCCGTTCCGCGCGGCGCTCGACGACGCCCTCGCGGGGTGAGCGATCACGTCCTCCGCGCCGCTGCTGCGCTCGTCGCGCTCGCGGGTCTCGGCGTCGCCAGCTACCTCGCCTGGGCCCGACTCGCGGACACGAGCGTCATCTGCGTCGCGGGAGGAGGGTGCGAGCAGGTGCAGAGCTCCGAGTACGCCGAGCTCCTCGGGGTGCCGGTCGCCGTCCTCGGCGCCGGCGCGTACGCGACGCTCCTCTTGCTCCTCCTCTGGGATGTCCCGCTCGCTCGCCTCGCCGCAGCCTCGCTCTCGTTCTTTGCGCTGCTGTTCAGCGCGTACCTCCTCATCCTCCAGCTCGTCGTCATCGATGCGATCTGCATCTGGTGCCTCGCGAACGACGTGCTCATCGCGCCCGCCCTCGCAGCGCTGACGGCGCTCCGCCTCCGGAGCCTCAGGACATAGGGACCTGGCGGAGCACCTTCGGAGCGACCCGGTCGAGGATCTCGCCCAAGCTCTCCCCTGTGCAGGTGATCCCGTGGTTCCGGAGGCCGATGACCGCGTGCGCAGGATCCGGCTCCGCTGCGACGAGCTCGGCGACCGCGGTCGCGAGCTCCTGGGTGCCGCAGGGGTAGTTGACGTCGGTCGCAGCGATGCCCTCCATCCAGGCGTGGATGTGGAGGATCGCGCCGACGTCGGGGTGCTGCTGGTAGATCATCCAGTGCTCGATCGCGTCCACGGAGACCCGACGGGGCTCGATCCCTGGGGGAACGCTGAGAACGATCACGCCCCGCTCCTCGTCGAAGTCCTTGACGAGGAGGATGTCCCGCCCGACGGTCTGGAGCTTCGACTTGTCCACGCCGCTTGCGCTCATCCAGAACCGCTTCGCGTCCTTGCGCGCGGAGAGGTTGCCGTAGGAGAGCCCGCCGACGCTGTAGAGGCGCATCACGTGGCGGAGGTCGCGTCCCGAGAGGTACTCCTCCACCGGGAACGGCGACGGCAGGAGATCGAGCTCGTCGAGCCGCCGCCCGGCCTCCGCCAGGTCGGCGGTGATGTCGTCCCCGTCCCAGAGCTCGGGCTCGAGGTCCGGGATCCACTCGTTGTCGATGACGAGCCGCGAGGTCGCGAGCGGCTCGAGCCGCTCGTAGATCGCTGCCGGGTCCTCGGGCACGTGGTACGAGCCCTGCTCCATCGTCGTGAACCAGACTCCCTTGCCGGGAACCCGGAGGAGCACGACGTTCGAGAGGGTACGAACGAGCATCGGGTAGCTCGCCTTCAGCGGATCCTCGGGCACCTCGGGGAGCTCGTAGAAGGCGGCTGAGTACGTGCCTCGAGACGAGCGTCGGAAGGCCTTCGGCCGCTCGGGGTCGAACATGTTGAGGACGAAGTCGGCGTGCGCGACATCGTCGACGGGGGCGAACCCGTGCCTCTCGAACTCCGCCGCCACCGACCGCACCCACGCCTCGTGGGCATCCGACGTCGCCGTGCCCCAGATGGCGTACTTGCGCACGCGAGGAGTCTAGCGAGGGTCTCGCCCGCGCCGACCGAGCTCACCGGAAGAGGTCGCGCTCGCGGGGCAGCACGAGATCGGAGCCACGGCCGTCCCCCTCGATCCGAAGCCCGCGGACGACCGCGGCAGGGACACGCCGCGTCTTCCCCAGCACGAGCTCGGCGGCACCCGCGAGCTCGTCGGCGACCGCGATCTCCGTCGTCTGGAGCTCGTACCCCATGGCGTCGACCTCGCCCGCCAAGCGCAGGAGCGGGGTGATTCCCGCAACCCCGAGGGCGACGTCGGTCGTCCCTCTCCTCCACGCGCGGCCGAACGAGTCGGAGACGACGACGCCGACGGAGACGCCAGCCAGCTCTCGGATCCGCTCGCGGAGCGCCGCGGCCGAGGCGTCCGGGTCGACCGGGAGCAGGACGACGGTGTCCGGCCCCTTCGCGTTCGAGGAGTCCACCCCAGCCGATGCGCAGACGAACCCGTGCCGCGTCTCGGTGATGAGGAGCGGCGGACGAGCGCGCACGATCTCGCGCGCCTCTCGGAGGACGACCTCGACGCGGCGCGGATCTCCGGGCCCAGCGAGGTCTCGCGCCGCCTGCGAGGGGACGACCTCGCGCAGGTCGACGATCCGGCCCTCGACCTTTGAGACCGCCTTCTGCGCGACGACGAGGACGTCGCCGTCCTCGAGCCCACCGATCCGCTCGGCAGCCTCGACGAGGAGCGCGGCGAGATCGTCCCCCTCCTCGAGCTCGGGGATCCCGCGGAGCGGGAGGACGCAGACCTCCCCGGTCACGGGATCCCGGTGACGCGGAGGCCAGCGTGCGCGCGGTAGCGGCGATTGAGGTTGATGAGCACCGCGGTCATTCCCTCGAGGGCGCGTGCGCTCGCGAGCGGCCCGGCGTCGAGCGCGCGTCCCACGGTGAGCGCGCTCGCAAGCTCGAGGGCGAGCGCCTTCGCCCCGGCGTCGTCGCCGCAGACGAAGGCATCCTCGTCGGGCGGAGCGCCCGCCCCGAGGTTCGAGGCCGCGAGCGAGTGGAGCCCGGCAACGACGGGAGCGTCGAGCTCAGCCTGGAGACGCTCGGCGATCGACGTCGCCTCCGGAGTCGGGAGGACGCCGTGCTTCGCGAACACGAGCTCGGCAGCGACGGAGAGGACAGGCGTCGTGCCGATCGCCTCACGTAACGCACGCGCGGTCTCGAGCGCCGCTTCTGCCTTCGTCGCGAGCACGATGAGGTCGACTCCTCGGACGGCAGCGGCGTTCTCGGCCCCTTCGCAGCCGAGCCGCCTCGCCGTCGCCGCGGCCCGCGCCGCGTCGCGGGACCCGACGACGACGTCGTGCCCCACTTCGACGAGACGTCGCCCGAGAGCTTCCCCGAAGGCCCCTGTCCCGCCGACGAGCGCTACCCGCACGCAGCCTCCAGCGCGACCTCCGCGAGCCGCCGCTCGTCGTCGCGACCGCGCATGACCGTCGAGGTGGCGATGAGCTGCACCTCCGCCGTCGCCGGGGCGTCGCTCTCGTCGATGATGAGGGCGTCGATGAGCCCGTGGTAGCGATCGGCAACGTGCGCGGGAGTGGTGCCGCCTGCCATGCGCGAGAGCATACGCGCGAGCGGCCCGCTCACCGCAGCACCTCCGGCGAGGGGGCTCACCGCGACGCAGCGGACGCGACGGCGCTCGAGCGCGCGGCGGATCTCGGCGACGGCGAGGATCGGCCCGATCGAGAGGTACGGGTTGCTCGGCCCAAGGAGGATCGCATCTGCGGCGACGAGCGCCTCGAGCACGCCCGGAGCCGGCCGAGCCGCCTCCGCGCCCTCCACCTCGACCGCAAGCACCTCGTCGGCGTGGCCACGACGGACGTACCAGTCCTGGAACCCGAGGCGTCCCGCCTCGGTGACGACGCGCGTCCTCAGGCGGTCATCGGTCGCCGGCAGGATGCGGGCGGTGAGGCCGGCGCGCTCGACGAGGGCGGTCGTCACGTCGGAGAGCGACCGCCCGGCGCGCAGCGCCTCCGTACGCACGAGGTGGAGCCCGAGGTCGCGATCGCCGAGCCGGAACCAGTGGTCGCCTCCCCACTCTGCCACCGCCGCGAGCGCGTTCCACGTCTCGTCCGCCCGACCCCAGCGACGCGTCTCGTCGAGGAGGCCTGCGAGGGCGTAGAGGAGGCCGTCGAGGTCGGGCGACACGTGGAGCCCGAGGATCTCGAGATCGTCGCCGACGTTGCCGATCGCGGTGAGGCTCCCGGGCTCGAGCACGTCGCGCAGCCCGCGCGCGAAGCGCGCTCCGCCGCCGCCGCCGGAGAGGACGACGACCTTCACGCAGGGACGGCGAGGAGCGCCCGCGTGCGGGGACCGGGACGCCCGACGAGACGCTCGAGATCTGCGTCCGCATCGACGTCGTGGACGAGCTCGGGGATGTCGACGGTCGCGAAAGGCGAGCGAGCACGGAAGCGGGCGGCGCTCCCCGGCCCGTAGAGGGGCTCGAACACCGCCGGCTCGGGGAGCGAGAGGGCGTTCGTCGTCCCGTCCGGAGCCTCGACGAGCGCGAGCCCCGCCGCCGCGAGCCGCCGCAGCGCCGCCGGCGTCGCGCACGGGAGGTCGGCGTTGACGACGAGGGCGTGGCCTCGGACGCGCTGCAGCGCCTCGCGCACCGCCTCTCCGAGGCCACGTCCCGGATCGGGAACGACCTCCGCCCCTCTGGGGACGACGCTCGGATCGTCCGTGACGACGAGGACCGGCCCCACCTCGAGCGCCGCCTCGACGACGTCGCCGAGCATCGCGAGGGCCGCCCCCGCCCGCAGCCGAGGAGAGAGTCGTCGCTTCGCGTCGCCGCGGTAGGGGACGACAGTCGTCGGCACGGGCGAAGCGTAGTCGCGCCGCGCCGCCGGGCTACGCCGCCTGCGACGTGCCGTCGCCGATGTCGATCTCGCTCGCGACCTCGGGCTCGATGACCGAGGACTCGGCGCCCGAGGAGCCGGGACCCGAGGTCGCCCACTCCTCCACGTCGAACCAGTGGGACTCGCGCAGCGCCGCGCACACCTCGGCGTCGGTGTGCGCGGGGTTGAAGACGTGCTTGTCGCGATCGCAGCAGATCTCGATCTCATCGAGCGAGAGGTGCGGGATCCGGGCGAGCGCGTCGGCAGGGAGCTGCGCCTCGGCGACCGTGTAGTGCTTGAACTGGAGATCGGGATCGAGCTCCATGAGCGTCGGCCAGTCGGGGCAGGTGCGCGCGGTCATCGGCTCGTTCTCTTCTCCTCGAGCGTCCACGTCCCTTCCAGGCGGACGACGCCGCGCTCCTCTCCTCCGGGGTAGACGACGAAGACGAGCGCGTCGTCCAACCAGTGGTAGAGACGTTCGCCAGCAGCATCGGTCAGCCCGAGGCGGAGGTGGAAGCGTCCGTCGGCGAGCGGCAAGGGGTCGAGCTCGTAGCGGACGACGCCACCTCCGTTCCCGCCCCGCCAGCCGAGAGCGGCGAGGTCGACGGACTCGCCGCCGACGAGGGTCCCCGCGCTGTCGCAGACCTCGAGCTGGAGCCGCGGAGGCGGGAGCCCGGGCGCTGTCTCGACAGCGACCTCGAGCGCGAACGGCTCTCCGGAGAGGAACTGGCGGCGCGCAGCTCCCTCCCGCCCGACGAGCGCGGCGGAGCGGATCGACGCCTCGCCCGATCCCCACTCGCGGAGCCCCGCCCCGCGCTCGGCGGGGTCGAGCTCATCCGCGAGCAGGCGCCGGTAGCGGGCGACCGCCTCGCGCGTCGGCCCATCGAGAGCGACCCGGCCACGGTCGAGGAGGATCGACCGCTCGCAGAGGCGCTCGACCGCCGACGCGTCGTGGGACACGAAGACGATCGTCCCGCCGTCCTGCTTGAAGCGGAAGATGCGGCCGAAGCACTTGCGCTGGAAGGCCTCGTCCCCGACGGCGAAGACCTCGTCGAGGAGGAGGATGTCGGCGTCGAGGAAGGCCGCGATCGCGAAGCCGAGTCGCATCGTCATCCCCGACGAGTACGTGCGCACCGGCCGGTCGATGGCGTGCTCGAGCTCGGCGAAGGCGACGATCTCGTCGAAGCGGCGACGGATCTCCTCGCGCCGGAGCCCCTGGATCGCGCCGTTTAAGAACACGTTCTCGCGCCCGGTGAAGTCGGGGTGGAACCCCGCGCCGAGCTCGAGGAGCGACCCGATGCGCCCCGCAGCGGCCACCGTCCCTGTCGTCGGCTTGATGATCCCCGCGATGAGGCGCAGGAGCGTCGTCTTCCCCGAGCCGTTCCGCCCGATGAGCCCGACCGCCTCGCCCGGCGCGACGCGGAGCGTGACGTCCCGGAGCGCCCAGACGTCGCTCGCGCCCGTGCGCCCGCGCTGCACGAAGAGGTCCTTGAGCGTCCGCGCTTCCCGGGCATGGACACGGAACCGGCGTGACACGCTCTCGACCACGATCGCGCCCGGCTCCATGCGATCTAGAGTAGTGGCCTCGATGGAACGCGTCGGTGCGCACCCCGTCCCCACGGGGCCGCTGGCGGTTCGCTGGCTCGCGTACGAGCTCCCCGAGCTCCGCGAGGGCGTCGTTGGCCGTGCGCGCCTCCGGCTCGAGAACGCGGGGAGCGCGCCCTGGCGATCGCGAGGTCGAGCCGGCGTCCAGCTCGCGTACCACTGGCTCGACTCGCTCGGGAATCCGATCGTCTGGGACGGGATCCGCACCGCGTTCCCGGAGCCGGTCGCCCCCGGACACGAGGTCGAGCTCGACGTTCCGATCGAGGCGCCGCGGCCGCCCGGCTCCTACCGGCTCGCGTTCGACCTCGTCGAGGAGCACCGCTTCTGGTTTGAGGAGGTCGGCTCGGCGACGCTCGACCTTCCTGTCGAGGTGCGTCCCCGGCTTCGCGAGCGCCGGCTCGCGGTCGTCGTCCATGGGGGACCGAGCCCCGCGACCGAGGCAGCGCTCGCCGCCCAGGAGGAGCCGATCGTCCGCGACGGCGCCGAGGCCGTGGCGCACCTCATCGCCGGCGCTCGCCCTGCGCCGGACTGGTCGCGCCTCCTGCTCGACGCCCACGCCGAGGGGTACCGAGCGGTGGGCGGCGCTGTCGAGGCCGGCTCGCGCGCAGACCGCCGCCGGCTCTCGCCCTGGGCGCCTGGAGGCGGGCGCAACCCTCGCTTCCCGCACCCGCTCCTCCTCCCCTCCCTCCTCGACGGGCTCGAGCCAGATCTCCACGACGGCCTCCCCGCGTACGCCGGTGCCGACCGGCTCTTCGAGGGTCGGGCGGTCGTCAGACTTCCGTCGCGATCCGGTCGTCGGCGCGGCTGAAGACGAGCGCCCCCGCCGCGAGCGCGACGAACGCCGCCGCCGCCGTGTACAGCACGTCCCCCACGGTCGGCCACGTCCCCACGAAGAGCGCGGCGCGCATCGCCTCGATCGGAGGCGTGAGGAAGTTCACCCAGTGGAGGACGAACGCCGCCGCCGGGTAGTCGTCGACGCCCGGAAGCTGGTCGAGCGAGTAGAGGATCGGCGTGAGGAAGAACCACGGCAGGAGGAGCGCCGCGAGGAGGTGCTCGACGTCGCGGTAGAGCGCGTTCAGGGAGGCGACCGCGAGCCCGAATCCCGCGACGACGCACGCGAAGAGCGCGCCGAGCGGGAGCACGAGCCACACGGTGTCGCGCGCCTCGGGCCGGGTGAGGA
>JAVQXS010000041.1:0-9561 GCA_033578065.1 Thermoleophilia bacterium | reverse complement strand
GGCGTCCGTCCGGGGCCTCGACCGTCCCGAGCACGGGCTCGACGGTCGTGAAGGGGGAGCTCGCCACCTTCGGCTTCGCGTTCGAGATCCGCCGCAGGAGCGACGACTTGCCCGCGTTCGGGAACCCGGCGAGGGCGGCGTCGACGACGAGCTTGAGGCGCAGACGAAGCTCGCGCTCCTCGCCTGGCATCCCTGTCTCAGCGAAGCGGGGCGCTTGGCGCGTCGGCGTCGCGAAGCGCGCGTTCCCCCGTCCTCCCTCGCCGCCCCGCGCAGCGACGAAGCGCGCGCCGGGGCGAGCGAGGTCAGCGAGCCGACGGCCGTCGACGTCCATCACCTCGGTGCCCACCGGGACCCGTACCTCCACCGTGCGGCCATCGGCCCCGTGGCGACGTCCCCCGCGCCCGTGCGCGCCCCGGCCCGCGCGCACGACGCGCGTCCGACGGAGCGCGGAGAGGTCGCGGAGCGCCGGATCGGCGACGAGGACGACGTCGCCACCGCGCCCGCCGTCGCCGCCGTCGGGGCCGCCCTTCGGGACGTACTTCTCGCGTCGGAAGCTCAGCGCGCCGTCGCCCCCACGACCGGCCTCGACGCGGAGCCGAGCGCGATCGTGGAACGCCATCCCCGCCCGGCGAGGAGGCCTCGCGCCTACTCGGCGGGAGCGACCGAGACGAAGCGCTTGTCGCCCGAGCGCCTGAACTCGACCGTCCCGTCCCGGAGCGCGAAGATCGTGTCGTCGCGTCCGAGACCCGCGCCCGGACCAGGACGAAACCGTGTTCCCCGCTGGCGGACGATGATCATCCCCGCCTTCACCGGCTGCCCAGCGAAGACCTTGACGCCGAGCCGCTTCGCGTTCGAGTCGCGGCCGTTCCGGGACGAGCCGAGCCCCTTCTTGTGCGCCATCAGGCACCACCGTCCTCGCGCGCGAGCGCGGCCTCGAGAGCCGCGAGCGCGCCCTTCCGCTTCCCGTGCTCCCGTTCGTGGGCGAGCGCGGCCTCGACGGCTGCGCGGCTCCACGAGGGGAGCGCCGCCTTGATGTCGGAGACCGTCATCTCCCCGTAGCCCGCCGGAAGCGCGGTCTCCGCCCCCTCCCGAGCCGCCCCCGCCTGCGCCGCGACCGGAGCGGCCTCCGCTCTCGCGAGCCGCGTCCGACGTCGCGGGACGCCGCTCGAGCTGATCGCGGCGATCTCGATCTGCGTGAGGGAGGCGCGGAACCCCGCGTGGCGCCGGTAGCCCGTACGGCGCCGGTACTTCCCGATCCGAACCTTCGGCCCTCTGACCGCAGCGAGCACCTTCGCCGTGACCTCCCCCCCTCGGGGGTCGAGGAGGGGACCGCCGTCCCCGCCCACGAAGAGCACCTTGGGGGCGAACGTCGTGCCCTCGGACTCGCGCAGTCGATCGACGAGGAGCCGCTGCCCCTCGCGGACGCGGTACTGCTTACCGCCAACCTCGATGATCGCGTAGGTCACGTCCTCGCTCGAAAGTCGATGCCCTGGGAACGACGCGGGCGAGAGCGCCCGCGAGCGGGGCGATGATAGCGGACGCCCGCTCACCGAGCGCGCTCCCCGGCCGGCTCGACCGCCTCGGCGAGGGTCCCGGCGACGACGCCCTCAGTCTCGTCGGGGGGGAGGGCGGCATCGGAGCCCCCGGCGTCTCCGTCCGGGACCCCGCGCCCGTTCGCCGAGAGCACCTTCCGGCGGCGCCGACCGCCCCGCGTGCCACGCCGGGTTCGCTTGCGCTTCGGCTGGCCGTCGAGCGACGCCTCGGCCTCGGCGGGCTCGGCCTCGCTGCCGGACTCGACCGCGCCCAGCTCCCCTGCGAGCGACGGCGCCGTCGCGGAGGCGAGCTCGGTGCCTCCCGTAGGCGGAGGCACGTGAATGCGCAGGAACCTCCTCCCCCCGTCCTCCGGCCGGGCAGGCTCCTCGCGCCCATCCAGCGGAGGCTCAGCGAGCTCGGACGCCAGCGCCTCCGCGGCTCCCTCCCCGGCCGGCGCCGCCTCGCCCTTCTTGCGCCGGCCCTTCCCACCACGGGCTCCGCGACGTGCTCGCTTCCGCCTCGGGGCAAGCTCCGGCGCGAGCGCCTCCCCGGTAGTCGCAGCCGATCCTGCCTCGACCTCGACCGCGACTGCCGCCTGCTCGGCTTCCATCTCGAGGGCGGGAGCTGCCTCCGTCCCGTCCGCGACGGCCCCCTCGACCTCGACGCGCCTCCGCGCAGGAGCGCGGGTCGGCTTCTCCGCCTCGGTCTCGAAGGTGACGGGCGCCGGTCGCTCCCCCTCCTCGACGAGACCGGCGAAGGCGACGCCGTCGAGGGCACGTCCGACACGAGCCGCGACCTTCCTTCCCACGAGCTTCGCCGCCCCGGCGACGACGACGTCGATCCCGTCGAGCTTGCCGACGGCAGCGGTCTTGTCGTGGAGAGCGACCTCGACGAGCTTGACCTCGACGGTCGCTCCTTCCTCGAGCGGCGTCTCCGGGCGCAGCGTGTCGATCTTCCCCTGCCGGAGGACCTCGAGGTGGTCGAGCGGGACGAGGCCGCCCTCGGCAGGGAGGAGGAAGAAGCGCCGCCGGGTCGCCTTCTCGAGCGCCTCGAGGCGCGCCCCCGCAGGACCGGCGAGGAGCGGCAGCACGCGCGGGTGCACCGCGACCTCGAACGCCTGCACCCGCGAGCCCTTCGCGAGCGCCCGCAGCTTGCGCTCGACGGCCATCGCGTGCGTGGCGTCGGAGACGACGAAGCCGTCGCCCCCGCACGTCGCGCACCTCGCGGTGAGGATCTCGCGCGGGCCCTCGGTGACGTTCTGCCGCGTCATCTCGACGAGGCCGAGCGGCGAGATCTCGACGACGTAGGTCTTCGTCCGATCGCGCTCGAGCTCGGCGCGCAGCGCCTCCTCGACCGTCTGGCGGTTCTTCGGGTTCGCCATGTCGATGAAGTCGATGACGATGATCCCGCCGATGTCGCGCAGCCGGAGCTGACGCACGACCTCGCGCACCGCTTCGAGGTTGTTCTTCACGATCGTGTCCTCGAGGCGCCCGCTCGCGCCCTTCGCGCGCGAGCCCACGAAGCGCCCCGTGTTGACGTCGATGACGGTGAACGCCTCCGCGTAGTCGAAGACGAGGTAGCCCCCCGAAGGGAGGTCGACCCGCCGCTCGAGCGTGGACGCGATCTCCCGGTCAACCCCGTACGCCTCGAAGAGCGGCTCCTTCTCCCGGTACCGATGCACGCGCTCGACCATGTGCGGCGAGGTCTTCTTCAGGTAGCCGACGATGCGGCGGTACGTGCGGTCGTCGTCGATGCGCGCCGCGACGAAGTCCCCCGTGAAGAGGTCGCGGACGATCCGGAGCGGCAGCTCCGCCTCTCGGTACACGAGCGCCGGAGCGGAGACCGCCTTCGCCTTCGCTTGGATCGCCCGCCAGAGGCGCTGCAGGAAGACGAGGTCGCGCTCAATGTCCTCCGCCGAGGCGCCCTCGGCCGCGGTGCGGACGATCACCCCCCCGCCCTTCGCGTCGAGACCCGCGAGGATCTCCTTGAGCCGCGCCCGCTCCTCGTCGTCCAGGCGCCGCGAGACGCCGCTCCCCTCGCCGTTCGGCACGTACACGAGGTACCGTCCAGGCAGCGAGATCTCCGTCGTCAGGCGCGCCCCTTTCGACTTCATCGGGTCCTTCACCGCCTGAACGAGGATCGTCTCGCCCCGCTTGATGAGGTCCTGGATCTTCCGCGCCCCTCTCCGCCCCTCGAGCTCCGGGACGACGATCTCGTCCACATACAGGAAGCCGTTCTTCTCGAGACCGATCTCGACGAAGGCCGCTTCCATGCCCGGCAGGACGTTGTCGACGACTCCGAGGTAGATGTTCCCCGCGATCGAGCGTCGCTCGGGGCGCTCGAGGTAGACCTCCGCCACTCGGTCGTCCTCAAGGATCGCGACGCGCTGCTCGCCGACGTCGACGGAGATGAGGAGCTCGCGCTTCGCCTGGGGGAGCGGCGCGCGCCTCGTTGGCGTCCGCCTCCGCGCTCCGCGGCTCGCGCTTCGCTCGCCGCGTCGCTCGGCGCGTCCGCCCGTTACCGTCTCGCTCGCCTCGGAGACGACCGGCGGCTCGGGCTCCTCGACGGAAGAGACGACGGACGCCTTCTTCCGGCCTCGTCCCCCGCGGCTCCCGCGCCGACGTCTCCTCTTCGGCTGCTCCCCTCCTTCGCTCGCCGGGGCCTCGGCCTCCGGCTCGGCGGCGACGGGCTCCTCAGTCGGAGCAGCGTCGCCTGTCTCGCCGCTCGTCGCGGCGGTCGCTTCTTCGGTGTCCTTCTTGCTCCTGCCGAAGCGGAACCAGCGCAATGCCAAGGTCTGCGTCTCCTCTGTCGATCGCGCGCGGGCGCGCGGGCACGAGGGCGCCGCTCGCGGTCGCGCTGCGGGTGCTGAAACCTGCGGCCATGGGCCTGCGCCAAGGCTAGCAGCAGGCCACGACCTGACCCCTCACGCCGCTGCCGGGCGGAGACGCTCTCGTCGGGCACGCACCGCGCGCAGGCGCTGTGACAGACGCGCCCACGCCCACGGCTCAAGCTCGGCGTAGCGCGCCTCCGACTGACCCCTCGTCGACTCGAGGTACTCGAACCAGGCGTCGGCCTCCTCCAGCTGGAGCAGCTCCTCGGCGAGCTCAGTGTTCGGCATCGTCCCTCCCATCGACGTCGACGGCGCGCATCCTAGGTCCGGCGCCGGACGGAGAGCGCCGAGCATCCGACAGTCTCCTGCGGCGAAGCGACGCCACCGCCGCCACCACCGAGCTCGACGGTGGGGAGCGTGTCCGCGCGGAACGAGGTGTGCCTCAGGGATCGATGCGCGCCCCCAGGCGGCGCGCCGCGGACGCGAGCGCCCAGGTTCCGGCCGCCGCGACGGCGGCGTTCGCGAGAGGCGCCGGCACGACACGCCGGGCAGCGCGGGCGAGCTCCCGGAGCGCGACGCCCGCGAGCGCGACGGCACCCGCCGTCGCGAGGAGGCCGTGCGGTACACCCGCGGGGGCAGCTCCCGCGAGCGCACGAAGCTCGGAGGTCGGCCGCAGCTGCTCGAGCGTGAGCGCGGCGCGCGGCTGCCCACGGAGGGCGAGGAGCGCGGCGCGGGCGACGGATCGTCGCACCACGAGAGCAGCGGCGGCGGCGCGGAGGACGGGGACGCGCGCGCCGAGCTCCGGCGCGTCCTCGACTGCCTCCGCGACTCGGAGCGCGATCTCAGCGGTCGGGAACCCCTCGCCCGCGCGGCACTCGACGACGAAGGGCGAGAGCACGTACGGCCTCGCCCACTCCGCCTGCGGCCAGATCTGCACGAGCACGACGGGGACGCCGAGGCGGTCGGCCGCGGCGACGAGCGCGCGATCGCGCTCGCTCGGCTCGCCGGCGATGACGAGCACGAAGGCCGCGAGACCCGGCGCCGGCTCCGCGACGGTGCGACCGGCGCCGGGAGCGGCCCCCGCGGCCAGCTCGCGAGCGAGCTGGTCGGCGAGCGGCCCGCTCACCCCGAGGGCGCCCGGAGCGCCCCTCGCGCGTGCTCCCCGAGCCGCCAGCGCCACGGTCGCGGCCTCGCGAGCAAGCGAGCCGACGCCACGCTTCGTCACGGAGCGGGGACCTCCGTCCGCCCCCGGGCATGGATGCTCTCGAGGATGCCGACGAGGAGGAGGCTCGTGACGAGCGCCGTCCCCCCAACGGAGACGAACGGGAGCGGGATTCCTGTCACCGGCGCGAGGCCCATCGTCATGCCGACGTTGACGAACACCTGGAAGAGGAAGGCGACGACGAGCCCGCCTGCGACGACGGCGCCGTAGAGGTCGCTCGCGACAGCGATGACGCGGATCCCTCGCCAGACGACGAGCAGGTAGAGGAGGAGGAGGATCGAGCAGCCGACGAAGCCGCGCTGCTCGGCGAGCGAGGCGAAGGCGAAGTCGGTCGCGTGCTCGGGCAGGTAGTCGAGCCTCGTCTGCGTGGCTCCGAGCACGCCGCGACCGGTGAGCCCGCCCGAGCCGACCGCGGTGATGGACTGGTTGAGGTTGTACGTGACGCCGGTCGGATCCGCACGGGGGTCGAGCGTGAGGCGCGCGGCCTGGTAGGGCTTCAGCACCTGGATCCCGACTCCGGGGAGGATCCAGAGGACAGCGACGCAGGTCAGGAGGGCGAGCGCGGCGAGCGCGAGCAGCTGGCGCCAGCGCACGCCGACGAAGAAGAGCACCGCACCGAAGGCCACCACGTACACGAGGGCGGTGCCGAGGTCGGGCTGCAGGAAGACGAGGAGCGTCGGTGCTGCGGCGAGCGCGAGGGCACCGAGCAGCGTCCGCCAGCGGGTGACGTCGGCCCCGCGGTTGACGAGGAAACCGGCGAGCGCGAGGACGAGGAGCACCTTGCCGAGCTCGGAAGGTTGGAACTGGACAACCCCGACATCGAGCCAGCGCTTCGACCCGCGGATCGTCTCGGCGGCGACGAGGACGAGGAGCATGAGCGCGAGGGTCGTCGCGTAGAGGAGCTTCCAGAAGCGGCGCGCGAGGCCGACGGGAACGACGGTCGCGACCGCGAGCGCGACAAGTCCGACTCCGAGCGCGACGCCCTGGCGCACGACGTAGTAGCCCTCGTCGCCGGGAACGTCGTAGCGGGTGATGCCGGCGGTCACCCACAGGCCGTAGCCGGAGAGGGCGAGGGTTGCCGCCAGGAGGATCCAGTCGAGGCGACGGAGGAACGCGAGCGGTGCCACCTGGGCGCGCTCGCGCGGCCGAGCCGACGCGTGCGCCACCTCGAGCATCAGTCCACCTCCGCGAGCCGAGGCTCGGGCGCCTTGCGGCCGAAGAAGCGCTCGAAGACGCGCAGCGCGGCAGGCGCCGCCGCCGCCGACCCGTGCCCGCCGTTCTCGATGAGCGCGCAGACGACGAGGCGCGCCGCCTCCGACGGCCCCCATCCGCACCACCACGACTGGTCCTCGAGGTGCCCCGCTGGGTACCCGGGAAGCTGGACGACCTTCTCGGCCGTGCCGGTCTTCCCCGAGATCGGGATCTCGTAGGCGCCGAACACCCCCGAAGCGGTGCCGTTCGTCGAGTGGGTCGCCCGCCACAGCCCGTCGCGGACCGCAGCGAGCGCGGCCGCGTCGACGCCCGCCGGCCGAGGCGGCTTCGGCGCGAACCGCCTGAGGACGAGCCTCGGCGACCCTGGGGAGCCGGGTTGCTCGACGCTCGCGGCGAGGTAGGGCGTGACGACGTTGCCCCCGTTCGCGAGCATCGCGTAGAAGGCCGCCATCTGGAGCGGCGTCACGAGGAGGTCCTTCTGGCCGATCGCGAGCTGGATCGAGTCGCCAGGGTTCCACGCGCGATCCCAGTCGCTCGAGAACGTCCGTCGTCGCCACTCCGGTGTCGGCACGAGACCGGGCTGCTCGCCCGGGATGTCGATGCCGGTGGGAGCGCCGAAGCCGAACCGCCGAGCCCACTGCTGCATGCGTACCCGGCCCTCGGCTCCGAGCTCGTAGAAGCGGTTGCCGATCTCGTAGAAGTACGTGTCGCACGACTCCGCGAGCGCCTCGGGGAGAGTCATCGGCCGGTTCACGTACGGATTCCAGTTGCGGAAGCGCTGACGGTCGAGGCCGTACGTCGCGAACGGCGTGCAGGGCAGCGACCCGTAGGCGGAGAAGACGTGCTCCTGCATCCCGGCGAGGGCGGTGACGGGCTTCCACGTCGAGCCCGGCGGGTAGAGGCCAGCGATCGCCCGGTTGAGGCCCGGGTAGTTCGCGCGCCGCGCTGCCTCCTCGTCGAGGAGCGGGGCGAGCTGCCGTCGCTCGACCCTCCCGACGAAGAGCGAGGGCCGGTACGTGGGAGACGACGCCATCGCGAGCACCGCCCCGTCGCGCGGGTCGAGGGCGACGATCGCGCCCCCGGACGCCGCCCAGTGCCCGTTCGCGCGCGCGAGCCGGATCCCGTACGCGAGCGCCTCCTCGGCCGCCCGCTGGAGCCGCACGTCGATGGTCAGCCGCAGCGCGCTGCCCGCGCGCGGCTCCTGCCGCGGCTCGAGCCCGCTCCGGGGCCGGCCGAGGGAGTCGACCGTGACCTGGGCGAGGCCCGGGACGCCGCGGAGGTACGCGTCGTACGCGGCCTCGATGCCCGTCTTGCCGATCGTGTCCCCGGGGCGATAGCCGTCCTTCCGCAGCCGCGCGAGCTCCTCGGCGGAGATCTCGCCGACGTACCCGAGGACGTGCGCCGCAAGCGACTTGTACGGGTAGTGCCGGAGGTACGTCTGGACGATCTCGACGCCGGGGAACTCCGCCCGGTGCTCGTAGAGGTAGTGGACCTGCGCCTCGCCGACGGCCGTCTTCACGGTGATCGGCGTGAGCGGGTCGGAGAGCCGGGCAGCGACCTCGCGCGCGAGCTCGCGAGGCGAGACGTCGAGGACCTGCGCGAGCCGGCGGACGATCTCGAACCGCCGCCTCGGAGGCATGTCCCCGACCCAGAGCTTGACGGCCGTTCCGGCGACGTTCGTGACGAGAACCCGGCCGTTCCGATCGAGGATCGGCCCCCGAGGCGCCTCGAGCCGGATGAGCCGGAGCTGGTTGTTCTGCGCCGCCCGGAGGTAGTCGTCGCCCGAGAGCACCTGGAGCGACCAGAGCCGGACGAAGAGCACGCCGAAGACGAGGAGCGTGAGAACCCCGAGGATGGCGACGCGGAGCGCGAGCTGAGGCGTGAGCCGATGGGGCTCCTGCACCCGCGGGTCGGGCGGCAGGAAGCGGCGGGAGGAGAGTCGACGCTCCTCGTACGGACTGCTAGGCAACGAGCTCGACCTCCGCGGTCGGGGGAGCGGAGCGCGGCGGGACGAGCGCCCGGACGAGCGCTGCCACGGGCAGCGCGAGCGCGAGGTTGAGGACGAGCGTCGGCGCGAGCGCGGTCGCGAGCGCGCGCTCGACGACGACCTCCTCGCCGAGCAGCGCTCGGAGGAGCGTCGCGAAGAGCGCGGCGAGGACCGTGAGCGAGCCGACCGCGACGAGCGGGGGGAGCCTCCGACCGCGGGCGCTCGTCTCCGCGTAGCGGCCCGCCCAGTACCCCGCGAGCGTGAGGACGAGCGAGGAGAGGCCGAGCGTGTCGAGCGTCGCGAGGTCGACGACGAGACCGGCCACGAATCCGGCCACGCCGCCCACGATCGCGCCTCGCGCGAGCCCGAGGCAGGCGACGGTGACGAGCACGAGGTCGGCCGTCCCGCCCGCGACGACGAGCGAGGAGACGACGACGACCTGGACGAGCGCGACGGCGACGAGGAGCGCCGCCGCGCGCAGACCGTCGCCGAGGCTCACCGTCCTCGCTCCTTGGGCACGAGGACGAGCACGGCGTCGAGGGCCCCGAAGTCGACGTAGGGGTCGATCTGGATCTGCTGGTAGAGATCCGTGTCCGTCTGCCCAACGCTCGTGACAACCCCGATCGGGATCCCCTTCGGGTAGAGGGAGGTGAGAGCACCCACGCGCCAGCCTGCGGTGACGACCTCATCTCCGATGCGCACGAGGTCGCGCTTGCGGACACGGTCGAGAACGAGCGTCTCGCGCGTCCCGCGCGCGTGCCGGACGATCCCGGCGGC
>JAVQXS010000040.1:0-9595 GCA_033578065.1 Thermoleophilia bacterium | reverse complement strand
ACGGTCCTCGTCTGGCTCGGGGCGGTGCTCGCGTCGCTCCTCCTGCCCGCCCTCGTGCTCAAGCGCTTCCTCGAGGAGCGCCGCGCCTAGCCCTCGATCCAGCTCGGCTGCCGTCGCTCGAGGAAGGAGCGGAGGCCGTCTTGTCCTTCCTCGCTCGTCCGGCGGGCGGCGGCGATGCGCACCACCTCGTCCGCTCCAGGTCGCTCTCGCGCGAGCCGCTTCGCCTCTCGCACGGCGATCGGCCCGCCGCGCAGGAGATCCTCGACGATGCGCTCGCAGGCGCTGCCGGCGTCCTCCGCGACCTCCGACACGAGACCGATCCGGAGAGCGGTCTCCGCGTCGAAGCGCTCGCCCGTGAGGAAGTAGCGTCGCGCGTGCGCGCCGATCCGCGCGAGCACGAAGGGGGCGATGACAGCCGGCACGATGCCGAGGCGGACCTCCGTGAAGCCGAAGGTCGCGTCCGGCCAGGCGACCGCGACGTCGGAGCACGCGACGAGCCCCGATCCTCCGCCGAGCGCGAAGCCGTGCACGCAGCAGACGACGGGCGTCGGGCACGAGTCGATCGCCTCGAGCATCCGGTAGAGGCGTGTCGCATCCTCGACGTTCTCCTCGTAGGGGAGCTCGATCGCCGCCCGTTGCCAGCCGACGTCGGCGCCGGCGCAGAAGCTCGGCCCCTCGCCGGAGAGGAGCACCGCCCGGGCATCGCCGACATCGGAGAAAGCCTCGTGGAGCTCGGCGATGAGGGCGGCGTCGAAGGCGTTCCGGCGCTCGGGCCGCGCGAGCGTCACCCGGAGGACGTGGCCGTCCCGCTCCACCCTCAGCGCGCTCACGGGACGGAGACTAGTGTCTCGGCATGCTTCGGGGAGCGCTCGCTGCCTCGGTGACGCCGCTCGCGGACGCCGGCGCTCGAGTCGACGAGGGGGCGTTCGGCCCGCTCTGCGACTTCTACGTGGACGCGGGCCTCGACGGCGTGCTCGCTCTCGGGACCGCGGGGGAGGGCATCCTCCTCTTGACGCGGGAGCGACGGCTCGTTGCCGACCTCTTCCTCCAGGCTGCCGACAACCGGCTCGACGTCGCCGTCCACTGCGGGGCGCAGACGACGGCCGAGACCGTCGCGCTCGCGGCGCATGCGGCCGAGGTCGGCGCCGACGCGGTCGTCGTCATCGGCCCACCGTACTTCAAGCTCGACGAGCGGGCGCAGTTCGCGCACTTCTTCGCCGCCGCGGCGGCGTGCGCTCCGCTCCCCTTCTACGTCTACGAGTTCGCGTCGACGACGGGCTACGCGGTCGAGCCCACGGTCATCGAGCGACTCCGCGAGAAGGCGGACAACGTCGTCGGCCTCAAGGTCTCGGACACGCCCTTCGACGCCTTCCGCCGCTACCTGCTGCCAGGCCTCGACGTCTTCGTGGGGCCGGAGGCGCTCCTCTACGAGGGGATGGCGCACGGCGCCGTGGGCGCCGTGTCCGCGCTCGCCTCCGCCCTTCCGCGCGAGGTCGCGGCAGTCGTCCGTGCGCCGACGCCTGAGGGTGCTGCGCGGCTGGGAGAGCTCCGGGCGTTCGTCGAGCGCTTCCCGAGGCACGCCGCGCTCAAGCGGCTCCTCGGTCGCCAGGGCGTTCCCGTGCGCGAGGACGTGCGCGCTCCGCTGCGCAGCCTCACGAGCGACGAGCGCTTCGAGCTCGACGCCTGGCACGACTCCCTGACCGTGTAGCCGCGTTGCGCCGAACGGGTGGCGCGGACGTCAACCCGGCCACGTACCGTGGGCGCGTGGAACGCGATCGAGGCAGCAGGAGGGCGCACATCGTCTTCGCGCTCCTCGTCCTGGGCTTCGCGGCGTTCGTCGGGCTGGGAGTCGTCTTCGTCACCGCCGAGCGCGGTCCCTCGCAGCTCCCGCTCGCAGGCTCTGCCGGCAGCGTCCTCCACCCCGTCGCAGGAGCATTCGTCCCCGACGAGACGGGCCCAGAGGACTGCGCTCGAGACGACCTCGCGTGCCTCGAGCAGGCGCTTGGCAACGTCGCCTACCGGCAGGGCCCGCCGGCGGCGCTCGAGCTCTTCGATGCTCGACTCGAGGCCGACGAGGCCTTCGTCTTCCAGTGCCATCGCATCGCTCACGTGATCGGGTCGGCGGCGCTCGCTCGTGCCCGCGGCGACGTCGCCCGCGCCTTCTCCCAGGGCTCGCCGACGTGCGCCTCCGGCTACTACCACGGCATCCTCGAGCGCGCGTTCGCCGGCTCTGCCTCCCTCGAGGAGGTCGCCCGTCGTGCCCGCGAGCTCTGTCGGGGCCTCCGTCCGTTCGGATACCTGCACCGTCAGTGCAACCACGGGCTTGGGCACGGGCTGATGATCCAGACCGGCTACCACCTGCCGACTGCGCTCCGACTCTGTGCGGCTCTGCCGACGCGCTGGGATCACCTCGCCTGCTCGAACGGGGTCTTCATGGAGAACACCGACACGCGCTTCGGCTTCCGCTCCCGCTGGCTCGACGACGAGAACCCCCTCTACCCCTGCGGAATCGTCTCTGCGCTCGACCGCAGGCACTGCTACGCGCGCGTGCCGACCCAGGCGCTGCGCATCTACGGTGGCTCGTTCGAAGAGGCAGGGAGGGTGTGCGCGAGGCTCGCTCCGCGCTGGGCGCTCTACTGCTATCGGGGGCTGGGGCGCGACGCGGTCGGCTTCGCCTACGACCGCAAGGCGACGCTCGAGCGCTGCGCGGCAGCGGGTCGGGGCGGGCCCGCCTGTCTCTTTGGAGCCGCGCGCTTCGTCCTCGACCGTACGCGCGACCTCGACCATCGCGAGGCCACGCGTCTGTGCGCGGACGCTCCGCCCCCGGCGCGCCCGGCCTGCTTCGCCGGGATCGGGAGCGCGATCGGGCTCGAGCACGCAACGGCTGCGGAACGACGCCGCGCATGCGAGAGCGTGACCGAGACGTACGCAGTCGCGTGCGCGCGGGCGGCAGCCGCGGAGGTCGACCCGCGGGCTCCGCCGAGCGCCTGGGGGTAAGCTGGCGCGCGTCGCGGAGGAGTGAGGGAGGGCGCTACAGCGTCCCGAACTCCTCGAGCACCGCGGGCTCGCTGCCGATGAGCTCGGCGGCCTGGGCCGCTGCCTCGGGCAGCTCGTCCCCGAAGGCGATGAGACCGAAGCGCTCGCTCGCCTCGCTCCAGACCCAGGTGCTCGGTGGCTCGAGCGCCGGGAGGGAGGCGCGGAGCTCGTCGATCGTCGTCTTCGAGTCGAAGAGGCTCCAGAGGAGGATGCGGACGATCACGCCCGCTCGATCTTCGCGAGCAGCTCCTTGATCCTCCGCAGGAGGTCCGCCTCCTCGTGCCCGAAGTCGTCGAGGTACGCGCGGACGGCGGCGACGAGCAGCCGTCGCTCCTCGTCGGTGAGCTCGATCGTGTGCATACCGCCAATCGTAGGGGCGCTACATCCGGAAGACGCCGAACCGCGTCTCGGGCACCGGTGCGTTCGCGGCGGCGGAGAGGCCGAGCGCGAGGACGCGGCGGGTGTCGAGGGGGTCGATGATGCCGTCATCCCAGAGGCGCGCGGTCGAGAAGTACGGGTTCCCCTCGCGCTCGTACGTCGCCCGGATCTCGTCCGGGTCGGCGTCGCCGACCATCGTGAGGACGGTGGCCGCTTGCTCGCCGCCCATGACGGAGATGCGCGCGTTCGGCCACATCCAGAGCTGGCGCGGCTCGTACGCCCGTCCGCACATCGCGTAGTTGCCGGCGCCGAAGGAGCCGCCGATGACGACGGTGAGCTTCGGCACCTCCGCGCAGGCAACGGCCATGACGAGCTTCGCTCCGTCGCGAGCGATCCCGCCGGCCTCGTACTCCTTGCCGACCATGAAGCCTGTGATGTTCTGGAGGAAGACGAGCGGGATCCGCCGCGCGCACGCGAGCTCGATGAAGTGGGCCCCCTTCCGAGCGGACTCGGCGAAGAGGACGCCCTGGTTCGCGAGGATGCCCACGGGGTGTCCCTCGATGCGGGCGAACCCGCAGACGAGCGTCTCGCCGTAGAGCGCCTTGAACTCGTGGAAGCGCGATCCGTCGACGATCCGCCCGATCACCTCGCGCACGTCGAGCTCGTGGCGGAGGTCCTCGGGGATGAGCCCATAGAGGTCGGAAGGGTCGAGCGCAGGTGGCTCGGGCTCGGCGACCTCCCAGGGCGGCGGAGGAGGCGGATCGAGGTTGCGGACGATCTCGCGCGCGATCGCGAGCGCGTGCTCGTCGGAGGTGGCGTAGTGGTCGGCGACGCCGGAGCGCCGCGCGTGGACGTCGGCGCCGCCGAGCTCCTCCGCGCTCACGTCTTGCCCCGTTGCCGCCTTCACGAGCGGCGGCCCGCCGATGAAGATCGTCCCCGTGCCGCGGACGATGACCGTCTCGTCCGACATCGCGGGCACGTAGGCTCCGCCGGCGGTGCACGACCCCATGACCACCGCGATCTGCGGGATCCCGACAGCGGAGAGGCGCGCCTGGTTGAAGAAGATCCGCCCGAAGTGGTCGCGGTCAGGGAACACCTCCGCCTGGAGCGGGAGGTAGGCGCCGCCGGAGTCGACGAGGTAGATGCAGGGCAGGTGGTTCTGGCGGGCGACCTCCTGGGCGCGCAGGTGCTTCTTCACGGTGAGCGGGAAGTACGAGCCGCCCTTCACGGTCGCATCGTTCGCGACGACGACGCACTGCCTGCCCTCGACGACGCCGATGCCGGTGACGATCCCGGCTGACGGCGCCTCGCCGTCGTAGAGGCCCCAGGCGGCGAGCGCGCCGAGCTCGAGGAACGTCGTCCCCGGGTCGCAGAGCCGGTCGATCCGCTCCCGGGCCGGGAGCTTGCCCCGCGAGCGGTGTCGCTCCAGCGCCTTCTCGCCCCCTCCCCTCGCGACGAGCGCGGTGCGCTCGCGGAGCTCGGCGACGAGCGCCTCCATGCGCGCGCGGCGCCGCTCGAAGGTCTCGTCGCGGACGACCTGCGTCGTGAGCACCCCCACGGCCGCGAGCCTACCGTGCTTGCCCGTGGCCGCGATGTCCGCCAGACTCCCCACAAACCGCGAGCATCGGAGGGCCGAGATGACCGATACCGTGAAGTTCCTGCTCGACGAGAGGCGACTGCCGGAGGCCTGGTACAACATCGCGGCTGACCTCCCGGAGCCTCCGCCGCCGGTGCTCCATCCCGGGACCGGCCAGCCCGTCGGCCCCGACGACCTCGCGCCGCTCTTCCCGATGCAGATCATCCTCCAGGAGGTGGCGACCGACCGCTACCTCGCGATCCCGGAGGAGGTGCGGTCGGTCTACCGGCAGTGGCGGCCGACCCCGCTCCACCGTGCGCGTCGGCTCGAGGCCGCCCTCGAGACGCCGGCCCGCATCTACTACAAGTACGAGGGCGTCTCGCCGACGGGCTCGCACAAGCCGAACACCGCCGTCGCGCAGGCGTACTACAACCGCGAGGAGGGCGTGCGGCGTCTGACGACCGAGACCGGAGCCGGGCAGTGGGGGTCGGCGCTCGCGTTCGCCGGTCGCATCTTCGGGCTCGAGGTCGACGTCTACATGGTGAAGGTCTCCTACGAGCAGAAGCCGTACCGGCGCGCGCTCATGGAGACCTTCGGCGCCCGGGTCGTGCCGAGCCCCTCGGAGGAGACGAACGCCGGCCGCGCCGTCCTCGCCGAGCACCCTGACTCGACGGGGAGCCTCGGGATCGCCATCTCGGAGGCAGTGGAGGCCGCCGCCCCGCGCGAGGACACGAAGTACTCGCTCGGCTCCGTCCTCAACCACGTGCTCATGCACCAGACGGTGATCGGGCAGGAGGCGCTCCTCCAGCTCGAGCTGGCGGAGGACTACCCGGACGTCGTCATCGGCTGCACGGGGGGCGGCTCGAACTTCGCCGGCCTCTCCTTCCCGTTCATCGGCCGTGCCCTGCGCGAGGGCTCGTCGATCCGCGTCATCGCCGTCGAGCCCGCCGCCTGCCCGAGCCTCACGAAGGGCCGCTACGCGTACGACTTCGGCGATACGGGCCACCTCACGCCGCTCGTGAAGATGCACACGCTCGGCTCGACGTTCGTGCCTCCGCCCTTCCACGCCGGGGGGCTCCGCTACCACGGGATGGCGCCGATGGTGAGCCACCTCAAGGAGCTCGGCCTCATCGAGGCGCGCGCCTACACGCAAACCGAGGTCTTCGCCGCCGGCGTCGAGTTCGCGCGCTGCGAGGGGATCGTCCCCGCGCCGGAGGCGAACCACGCGGTGAAGGCGGTCCTCGACGAGGCGATCCGCTGCCGCGAGGAGGGGGTGTCCGAGACGATCCTCTTCAACCTCTGCGGCCACGGCCACTTCGACATGCAGGCGTACATCGACTACTTCGCCGGCAAGCTCGTCGACCACGAGTACTCGGAGGAGGAGGTGGCGATGGCGCTCGCCGGCTTGCCGGCGGTCGCCGCGTAGCCCGCGGCAGAGGTCGGGGGCGGACAGGGAAGCGCCCCCGGCTTGCGCGAAGGGCCGTCGCGACGCTCGGCCGCGAGCGCCGCCGCGAGCGCGTCACACGACGTGGCGCTCCGGCCGCGGCGCGCCGCGCGCGAAGCGCTCGGCGGAGAGCGGGGAGACGTCGACGAACGGCTCCCTCCCGAGCACGAGGTCACGGACGATCTCGCCGATCGCAGGCCCCTGGAGGAAGCCGTGGCCGGAGAAGCCCGTGGCGTAGAGGAGCCGCGCCGGCCGCTCCGCCTCCCCGACGAGCGCGTTCGCGTCGGGCGTCACCTCGTAGGCCCCCTTCCAGCCGCCGGCAATCGGCATGTCGGCGAGCGCTGGCAGCCTCCGCTCGGCGACCGCGAGCACGCGCTCGAGCCAGGCAGGATCGGTTGGCGCGTCGAGGCCCGGTGGCTGCTCGCGGTCGGCCATGCCGAAGAGGAGGCCGGGACCCTCGCGGTGGAAGTAGAAGCCCGTGCTGAAGTCGATCGTGAGCGGGATGCGCGGTGGGAGGCTCGCCACGGGGCCGGTGAAGGCGACCTCGCGCAGCACCGGCTGGACGGGGAGGTCGAGATCGAGCGGGGAGACGAGCTCGGGGGACCAGACGCCGGCCGCGCAGACGACGGTGTCGGTCTCGACGAGGCCGAGATCGGTGTCGACGCCCTGCACGCGGCCGTGGCGCTCGACGATCGACCTCGCGGCGCACCGGGTCACGATCGCCGCCCCGTGCGAGCGCGCCCCCGACGCGTACCCCTGGACGACGGCCTCCGGGCTCGCATGCCCGTCGCGGGGGCAGTACGTGGCGGCGAGGACGCCCTCGAGGCCGGCGAGGGGGCAGAGCTCGCGCGCCTCGGCGAGGGAGACGAACCGACTCGCGACCCCGAGGGCGTTCTGGAGGGCGACGCTGCGCTCGAAGACCTCGACGTCCTCCGCCCGGTCGAGGAGGAAGAGGTAGCCGACCTGGGCGAGGTCGATCTCGGCGCCTGGGCGCTCGCGGAAGCGCTCGTACGCCTCGATGCTGCGCAGGCCGATCGCGACGTTCAAGGGATCGGAGAACTGCGCGCGTACCCCGCCCGCCGCTCGGCTCGTCGAGCCCGACGCGAGCTCGGCGCGCTCGAGGAGGCAGACGCGCGTCCCTGCCTCGGCGAGGTGGAAGGCGACGCTCGTGCCGATGATGCCGCCTCCGATGACAACGACGTCCGCGCGGCTCGGGAGCGCGCTCACCGCCTTCTGAGGTTCCGGAGGAGGAAGCCGACGTTCGCCGGCCGCTCGGCGAGCCGCCGCATGAGGTACGGGTACCAGTCGGGGCCGAAGGGGGTCGCGACGAGCACCTTGTAGCCCTGCGCTGCGAGGGCGCGCTGGAGCGCCGGGCGCACGCCGTAGAGCATCTGGAACTCGAAGCGGTCGCGTCCGATCGCCTCCCGCTCCGCGAGCGCCTTCACCTCCTCGATGATGCGCTCGTCGTGGGTCGCCACGGCGATGTACGCACCTCCGCGCAGCCCGTCCTCCACGAGGCGGAGGTAGGCGGCGTCGACGTCGCGCTTGTCGGGGTACGCGACCGAGGGCGGCTCGAGGTACGCGCCCTTCACGATCCGCAGGTTCGGGCGCAGCGGGAGGAGGCGCTCGAGGTCAGCGGGCGAACGGTAGAGGTACGACTGGAGCACGGTTCCGACGGCGTCGTGACCAGCTGCCCGGAGACGCTCGTAGATCGCGAGGGTCGCATCGACGTACGCCGACTGCTCCATGTCGATGCGGATCGACGTCCCGAGGCGCTCGGCCCGGGCGACGAGCCGCTCGACGTTCCGGTAGGCGAGCTCCTCGTCGACGACGAGCCCCAGCTGGGTGAGCTTCAAGGCGACGTTCGCCCTGAGCTCCTCCGCGCAGAGCCGGTCGAGGATGCGCTCGTACTCCGCGACCGCCGCCTCGACCGCGTCCCGGTCGGTGAGCGCCTCCCCGAGGAGCGTGGTGTTCGCCCAGAGCCCCTGCTCGTTCAGGCGCCGCAGGACGGCGACGCACTCGTCGAGCGTCGTGCCGGCGACGAAGCGGCTCGCGCCGAGGCGCATCCCGTGCCGCTCGACGAGGTCGCGGAGACGGCGACTCTCGGCCGCTCGCAGGATCGCCGCTCGCGGGAGGGAGGAGAGAGCCACGACAAGCGAGCCTACCGCGCTCCCGTGGCTGCCGATGGAGGAGCGAGCGCGCCGCGCGAGCCGTCGCTGGCGCTAGCGGAGCGCGAGGGAGAGCTCGTCGCCGACCTCGACGAGCGCGCAGTGACCAGACGCGACCGGGCCAGGGTTGACGACGCGCGTGTGCCCGATCCAGTCCTCTCCGCGCGACTCGTGGATGTGCCCGCAGAGGACGAGATCCGGCTGCTCGCGCTCGACGAACGCGCGGAGCGCGGGACTGCCGACGTGGGCGCCGGAAGCGAGTCGATCGCAGGCCGTCCCGTGGGGTGGGGCGTGCGGGCAGAAGATCCGGATCCTCGCGCCCGCCACATCGCCCGCGCCGGCGAGGGCGCGGCGCTCGAGCTCCTCCTCGGTGCGCTCGTGCGGGGTCGAGAGCGGGGTCGGGCCGGAGCCCGAGACGCCGTGGAGGCCGACCTCGCCGAGGACGACGCCGCGGCCGTCGAGCGAGACCCCGAGCTCGGCGAGGCGGGCGTCGATCTCGGGTGAGTCCATGTTCCCGGCGACGGCGAGGAGGGTTGGGGCGAGGGGTCGCCAGAGCTCGATCGCCCGCTCGGCGTCCGCCGGGGAGCCCGCGTTCGTGAGGTCGCCGCCGACGAGGAGGGCATCGACCGCGCCGAGCGAGCGCACGGCCTCGACGACCGCCTCGAAGCGGCCGTGTACGTCGACGACGTATGCGATCCGCACGCCGACACGCTACCGCGCTGGCCACTCGGGCTCCGAGCGGCAATCGCTAGCGATAGGGAACGACACGTCCCCAAACGGGGGACGAAACGCTCGCATCACGTGCGGTAGAAGGACGCTGAGCAACGGAAGAGACTGGCCCAGTTGAGACTGCAGGACCTCGCGTACCTGCGGCAGTCCCGACGTCGGTTGGTCGCGCGACCGAGAGGTCTCGGTAGCTCTCCGTCTCTCGCCCGCTTCGGCGGGAGGAGACCGCTCGGGTCTCGACGTGCCCTGCGGGTTCGGACGAGAAGG
>JAVQXS010000039.1:0-9637 GCA_033578065.1 Thermoleophilia bacterium | reverse complement strand
CTCCGCCGCGGCGCCGCAGCCTACGTCATCAAGACGGTCAACCCGGACGACCTTCCCGCCACGCTCAGACAGGCGCTCGAAGGCAACGTCCTCACCGCTGTCGGCGGGGAGAGCGGCGAGAACGTCGGCGCGAAGGCGCTCGGCCTCACCGACCGGGAGCTGACGATCCTCGGGGCGCTCGCGCGCGGGCTCTCGAACGACGAGATCGCGAAGGAGCTCTGGGTCGCGCCCCAGACGGTGAAGTTCCACCTCACGAACATCTACCGCAAGCTCGGGGTCAAGAACCGCACCGAGGCGACGCGGATCGCCTACCAGCATGGGCTCGTGGAGAGCCCGCTCTACGCCGACGAATAGCGCGTGAGCCGCGTACGGCGGATCGCCGAGGAGGAGTACATCGTCGTGGTGCTCCTCGCCGGCTTCGCCGTCTGCTTCCTCCTCATCTTTCCCCCCTTCCTCCTCGTCGCCGACTCCTGGATGAACCTCGTCGCAGGACGCGAGATCTGGGAGCGCGGGCTCCCGCGCACGGAGGAGCTCACCGTGTACGGGGCGGGCGCGACCTGGACCGCGCAGCAGTGGCTCGCCCACCTCCTCTTCTACGGGACGCACGCGCTCGGAGGGCACGCGCTCCTCGTGCTCCTCGCCGCAGGCGTCGTCCTCGGCGCCTTCGCGATCGCCGCGGCTGCAGCACGCTCCCTCGGCGCCGGGCCGCGCGCGATCTGGGCGCTCTTCGTCCCCGTGCTCCTCGCCGCGCCCTGGGCCTGGTCGATCCGGGCGCAGATGCTCGCGCTGCCCCTCTACACGGCGCTCGTCTGGCTCCTCCTCTCGGAGGCTCGGGCACCGACCCGGAGAGTCTGGCTCGCAGCCCCGCTCCTCCTCCTTTGGGGACAGCTCCACGGAAGCGTCGTCCTCGGGGCGCTCCTCGTCTCGGCGCTCGGCGTCACCGAGCTCGTCCTCAGCCGCGGATCGTCGTGGCGGAGGAGCGCGTGGCTCGTCGCGCTCCCGCCGCTCGCCGTCCTCGTCACCCCCTACGGCCCCTTCACCACGGCGCGCTACTACCACCTCCTGCTCATCGAGCCCCCGTTCGCCGGCGTTGTCACCGAATGGCAGTGGCCGAACCCGGCGAAGAACACGATGTTCTTCTACGTGCTCGTCGCGATCGCGATCCCGATCGTGTGGTACGGACGTCGGAGGCTCACCGCCTTCGACTTCGTGCTCCTCGCGCTGAGCTTCGCAGGCGCGATCACCGCTATTCGAGGCGTCATCTGGTTCGCGATGGCGTGCATGGTGCTCCTCCCGGTGGCGATTGGACGCAGCCTCGAGAGCCGCTCTTCGCAGGCTCCGCGCCGGCGTCTCAACCGCGGGATCGCGCTCGCATGCGCAGCGGCCGTGCTGGGCACTGCGGCGCACTCGCTCGCCCGCGACCCAAGCTGGTACACGTCGCGCTGGCCGTCCGCTCCCCTCGAGACGGTGCGGGCCGAGCTCGGCGCGGACGACCGCCTCCTCGCCGACAGCAGCTACGCGGACTGGCTCCTCTGGGAGCTCCCGGAGCTCCGCGGTCGGCTCGCGTACGACGTCCGCTTCGAGCTCTACGACCGCACGTTCTTCGACCGCCTCGCTCGCTACTCCGCCCAAGACGGCGAGGACTGGCTCTCGTTCGCCGACGGCTACGAGATCGTGCTCGTCGACGAGACGCGGCGCTCGGCCACCGACCGCCTCCTCGCCGAGACGGGCGCGCGCCTCGCCTACCGCGACGATGCGCTCAGCGTGGTCATCCGCCGTGGCGGACGGTAGCGGGACGCCGCAGCAGCACGGCACCGAGAACGACGACCACACCGAGGGGCACGAGCACCTCAACGCCCTCGGCGTAGCCCGGCCGGGGGCTCAGCACGAGGGTGAGCGGGACGAGCCAGAGCGCCGAGAAACGCGGCCGAGCCGCCGCCAGGGGGACGAAGAGCACGACGAGGTAGTGGAGCCACACGATGGGGCTCGCCGCGAGCGTCGCCAGTACGGCGCTCGTGAACGAGCGGAGGTCGTCGCCCCAGCGCGCGAAGCGGAAGCACGCGAAGAGGAGCGACGCCGCAGCCGCGAGGGCGGCGAGGCGGCCGACCGTCGAAGGCAGCCCGAGCGTCGCCGAGACGCCGAGGAGCGAGTAGCTCTGCTCGGCCTGGATCTCGGAGAGCCGGCGTAGGAGCGCGGGGTACTCGCGAAGGCCCTGGAAGCCGATGGTGGCCCACGCCGCCACGGTCACGATCACCCCGCTCAGACCGGCTACGAGGGCGGTCGACCACCGCCTGCGGCCGACCATCCACACGAGGAGCGGCCAGAGAACGAGCTTCGCCGAGACCGCGAGTCCGAGCGCGAGCCCTGAGCCTGCCCGCTCTCGGTACCGCCACGCGAGCGCGAGCGCGAGCGCGAGCGGCAGCGAGACGTTCGCGAAGGAGGCCGCGCTGAGCACGGGGAGCGACGCGAACGAGGCCGCGTAGCAGCGCGGGTCGCGCACGTCGAGCAACCAGAGCGTGAGGAAGGCGAGCAGGAGGAGCGTGCCGACCACCGCGGAGGCGAGGATCTCGTCCGGCACGTGCGCGAAGGGGGCCAGGACGACCGCGAGCTGCGGAGGGTACACGTACCCCTTCTGCTCCTCGAGGATCGGGTCAGCGAGCGCCGGGTACGGCGACTCGCCGCCCCGCACGGAGGCAGCAGCCGGTAGGTAGGCGTGGCGCAGATCCCATCCGAGGTTGTCGCTCACGGCAGCGACGACGAGGAAGGCGACCACCCATGGAACCGCCAGGGCGACGAAAGCCACGCCGAGGAGCCTCGACGCACGGGCCCTCCGCGACCCGCCTGTGGCGCGCTGCGCGCTCGTCGGTGGCTCGCTCATGCCCACCCCATCTTCGCTGCGGCGGGCGACGGAGCGGCCGAAGGTCTAGGTGGGACCGGACGTTCGGCGGGTTGTAAGTCTCCGTCGGGTGACGAAGCTTCGGAGTGCCGTACGAGAGGCGTGCGGCGAGACAGTTCGGCGGACGCCCGTCCGCCACGGAACGAGGAGGTTCCTCCACATGAGCGACATCCTTCTGCGCCCGCTCGTTCGGCTCCAGATCGCGGTCGGCGAGCTCCGCAGCCGCGAGGACGGCCAGACAACGACCGAGTACGCGATCCTGCTCGGCTTCCTCGCGATCGCCATCATCGCTGCGATCGTCCTGCTCAGGGGAGAGATCCAGGAGCTCTTCCAGGAGGCTGCGTCGAGCGTCAACGAAGCGCCCAGCGGGAACTAGGCGCGACGTCGTCTAGCGGTCTCGCCCCCAAGCTGGACGGTGGGGGCGAGGTACGCGCCGGCCCGGCACACCCCCTCGGCCGGGCCGGCGCGTACGGCATCCGAGGGCCGTGTCGAGGAGCGCACCTCTCGGAGTCCACGGGCGCTCCGCATTCGAGGAAGGGAGGTAACGCCACCCCGGCATCGAAGCACTAGGCCTGTCATGCCGGTGGCTCTGCGTGCCGATAGAACGGGAGAGGAGGAACCGACGAAGGAGGCGAGATGTCCAGCACCATCACCGAGAGAATCACGAGCAGGATGTCGTCCCGCGGGTGGGCGATCGCGCTCGGCATCGGCGCCATCGTCCTCGCAGCGATCCTGCTCGTCGTCTACCTCGACCGCTACCGCTCGCGCGTCGCCGGCGAGAACGTCCCCACGCCCGTTCTCGTCGCGAACCGCCTCATCCCGAAGGGGACTCCGGGCTCTGTCGTCGCAAGCGGCTCGATGTACAAGGCGACCGAGCTGCCGGCGAAGGCGGTCGAGGTGGGCGCGATCAGCGATCCCTCCTACCTCGCTGGCAGAGCGGCCGCCGTCGACATCTTCCCCGGCGCGCAGCTCACCGCCGCGCACTTCGCGGCGAGCGATACGCAGTACGTGAAGTCGCAGATCAAGGGTAGCGAGCGTGCGATCTCGATTGACGTCGACCACGTCCACGGGAGCCTCTCGCAGCTCCAGGCCGGCGACACCGTCGATGTCTACACGAACACCGGCGGCGCGGTGAAGCTCTTGCGGGCGAACGTGAAGGTGCTCGCAGTCCCCTCGCAGACGGGCCCAAGCGGAGGCGGAAATCTCGTCCTGCGCATCCACACGAAGGACGCCGCAGCGTTCGCCTACGCGGCGGACAACTCTCGGGTCTGGTTGGTCCTCCGACCAGCTCTCGGAGCGAAGCCGACCGTGCCCTCCTCGGCGAACGCATCGATGTTCTTGCCGTGAGGGGTCGACCGCATCGCGGGTGAGGAGGACCCGATGCCGAGCCGCCCGGTCAAGGCGCTCCTCGTCGTCGAGCCAGGACTCGATCCCGACGAGGTCCGCGACGCGCTGCCCGCGGATAGCGACTTCAGCGTCGTCGCCGTCGTCTCGAGCGCCGAGGAGGCGCTGAGCTGGCTGCGGGACGGCATCGTCGACCTCCTCCTCGTCGCCTGCGCCGGCTACTCGGACCGCGCGCTTTTGCTCCTCGACGCGGTGCGCCGCCAGCACCAGGACGTCAACGTCATGATCCTCGGCCAGGGCTCGCCGAACGGCTTCCTCACCCGCGCCTTCGAGGCCGGCGCCGACGACATCGTCCTCCTGCCGGCGACGCCCGACCACCTCCGCTTCGAGATCAGCAAGCTCCTCGCCCGCAAGCGGCGAGGCGACCTCCCTGCCCCCGGCGAGGGGTCGCGGCTCGTCTGCATCCTCGGGCCGAAGGGCGGCACCGGGAAGACCCTCACCGCGACGAACCTCGCCGTCTCCCTCGCCCAGCGCGGCGAGCAGGTCTCCCTCATCGACCTCGACCTCCAGTTCGGCGACGTCGCCCTCTGCCTGGGGATGCCGCCCGAGCGCACCGTCTACGACCTCGCGCAGGCCCCGGGCGCGCTCGACTGGGACAAGCTCGAGGCCTTCCTGCCCCGCCACTCCTCGGGCGTGCGCACGCTCATCGCCCCCCGCCGCCCCGACCAGGCGAGCGCGGTCGGCGCCGAGCTCCTGCGCGAGGTGTACGCGATCCTGCGCGCCCACTTCGCCTGGGTCGTCGTCGACACCCCGCCCGGCTTCACCGCCGAGGTGATCACCTCCATCGACTCCTCGACCGACATCGTCATCGTGGGGATGCTCGACTCGCTCTCGCTGAAGAACACGAAGCTCGGGCTCGAGACGCTCGAGCTCATGAAGTACGACCCCGACGACATCTACCTCGTCCTGAACCGCGCGCACAGCCGCGTCGGGATCAGCCAGTCCGACGTCGAGGCCGTCCTCGGCCGGACGCCGGACGTCCTCATCCCCTCCGACCGGGAGATCCCACGCACGGTGAACGAGGGCATCCCCATCGTCGTCGCCAGACCCCAGTCGGAGCCGGCGGAGGCGTTCGCCCGCCTCGCCGAGCTCCTCGCCGGACCGATCGAAGAGACCCAGGCGGAGCCCGCGCTCGCTCCGGCCGCGCCGCGGGCCGAGCAGCCGAAGCGCCGCCGCCTGCTAAGGAGGACGTAAGCGATGGAGCTCTACGAGCGACTCAACCCTGCGGCGCAGCGACCGGCTCTCGAGGCCGAGCCGTTCGCCGAGCTGAAGAACCGCATCCACATGACCGTCATCTCCGAGCTCGGCCCGCAGCTCTTCAACATCGCCATCGACCCGAGCGAGCTGCGCGAGCGGGTGGCGGCGGACGTCCGCCGCCACCTCAACGACGAGCCGGGGATCGCCCGCGAGGATCGCGAGCGCCTCACGATCGAGATCCTCGACGACATCCTCGGCTACGGGCCCTTGGAGCGGCTCATCGCCGACGACTCGATCACCGAGATCATGTGCAACGGCCCCGACGACATCTGGATCGAGCGCGGGGGCAAGCTCTACGAGACGACGGTGCGCTTCACCGACGACTCGCACCTGCGCCGCATCATCAACAAGATCGTCTCCCAGGTCGGCCGTCGCATCGACGAGGCCTCGCCGATGGTCGACGCGCGCCTGCCCGACGGCAGCCGCGTGAACGCGATCATCCCGCCGCTGTCGCTCTCCGGCCCCCTGCTCACGATCCGCAAGTTCTCGCGCCGGCGGCTCACGCTCGAGGACATGATCAACATCGGCTCCCTCTCCGAGGAGGCGGTCGAGTTCCTCTGCCGCTGCGTCGAGGCGCAGCTCAACATGCTCATCTCGGGCGGCACGGGCTCCGGGAAGACGACGCTTCTGAACGCGCTCTCTGCCGCCATCCCGAACAGCGAGCGCATCATCACCATCGAGGACGCGGCCGAGCTGCAGCTCCACCAGCGGCACGTCCTGCGCCTCGAGTCGCGGCCGCCGAACATCGAGGGCGAGGGGCACGTCCCCATCCGCGACCTCGTGCGCAACGCGCTGCGCATGCGCCCCGACCGGATCATCGTCGGCGAGGTGCGCGGCGCCGAGGCGCTCGACATGCTGCAGGCGATGAACACCGGCCACGACGGCTCGCTCTCGACCGTGCACGCGAACTCGCCCCGCGACGCGCTGCACCGGATCGAGACGATGGTGATGATGGCGGGCTACGAGCTGCCGCTGCGGGCGATCCGCCAGCACGTCTCCTCGGCGCTCGACCTCTTGATCCACGTCGACCGTCTCGAGGACGGCTCCCGGCGCGTCGTCGCCATTACCGAGGTGCTGCGCATGGAGTCGGACGTCATCCAGCTCCAGGACATCTTCACCTTCCACATCGACGCCGTCGCCCCCGACCGCACGATCACGGGGGCGCTGCGGCCGACCGGGCTGCGCCCGGTCTTCCTCGAGAAGTTCCGCAAGCGCGGCATCGAGCTCCCGCAGAGCATGTTCGGGGAGCGCGTCGCCTCGCTCGAGGAGCGGAGGGGCGCGATCGCGTGAGGGTCGGCGCCCGCATCGGCGCAGCCTGCCTCGCCCTCTGCCTGGCGGCGCCCGCGGCCGCCCTCGGGCAGGGCGGCGCCCCCACCCTGCGCGAGGAGCGAAGCTCGAGCTTCCCCGACAAGACGTTCATCCTCGAGCTGCCCGAGCGGAAGGCGCTGCGGCTCTCCGACCTCGTGGTCACCGAGAACGGCGCCGACGTCCTCTCGCCCTCCCTCGAGGCGCCGGGGAAGACGACGGGGGCGATCCTCTTGATCGACGCCTCGAACAGCATGAAGGGCGCTCCCATCGCCGGCGCCATGGAGGCCGCGCGCGCCTTCCTCGAGGTGCGCTCGCCCGACCTGCCGGTCGCCGTCCTCGCCTACAACCCCGAGGTCACCGTCCTCAGCGGCTTCACGACCGACGGAAGCACGCTCGAGGCCGCGGTCGCAAAGACGCCGCCGACGCGCGAGGGCACGCACATCTACGACGCCCTCATCGAGGCGGCGGAGCTCGTGGAGGCCGAGGGCCTGCCGCGGGCGACGGCGGTGCTGCTCTCCGACGGCCACCGGCGCGGCGTGCAGGCGAGCCTCGAGGAGGCCCTCGCCGCGCTCTCAGAGGCGAACGTCCGCGTCCTCTCGGTCGGCCTGCGCTCCCCCGACTACGACGAGGCGACGCTCAAGACGCTCGCCGAGCGCACGGGGGGCACGTACGTCGTCAGCCCCACCCCCCGAGCGCTCGAGCCGATCTACGCCGACATCAGCGCGCAGCTCTCGAACGAGTACATCCTCCGCTACCGCTCGCTGCTGCCCGCGCAGACGAGGGCGACGGTCAAGGTCTCGATCCCCGGGCTGCCGCCCGCGAGCGCGACCTACGTCACCCCGGCGATCGCCCTCCAGCCGGGCGGCACCTTCGAGCAGTCCTGGATCGACCGCGTCATCCTCTCGCCCTGGCTCATGCTCTTCGTCGTCGTGGCGGTGGTCGCGCTCCTCGGCTTCGCCTTGCTCTCCCTCGTCGAGGCCCAGCGGCGCTCGCTCAGGCGGCGCATGGCGGCCTACGTCTCGGTGCCAAGCGAGGAGGAGTCGCGCGCCCGGCGGGCCGAGGTGGCGGCGCTCCTCGCCGAGACGGCGCAGCGCCGGGTCGCCGGCAGGCGCTGGTGGCAGCGCTTCGAGTCCGACGTCGAGCTCGCCGGCTTCCGGCTCTCGGCGCTCGCGCTCGCCGGCTGGACGATCGTCGGCGGGATCGCCGCCTCGCTCCTCGCCGCCGTCCTCCTGGAGTCCTTCTGGGGCCTGCTCGTCGGGCTCGCGGCGCCCTTCGTCACCCGCTTCCTCGTCTCGCGCAGGGTGCGCAAGACCCAGGAGGCGTTCGCCGAGCAGCTGCCCGACAACCTCGACGTCCTCGCCGGCGCCCTGCGCACCGGGCACGCGACGATGGGCGCGCTCGCGGTCATGGTCGACAGCGCCGCCGAGCCCTCGAGGTCGGAGTTCCGGCGCGTGCTCCAGGACGAGCAGCTCGGGGTGCCGCTCGAGGACGCGCTCATGGTCATGGCGCGTCGGATGCAGAGCCCCGACGCCGAGCAGGTCGCGATCGTGATGGGCCTGCAACGCGAGGCGGGCGGCAACACCGCCGAGGTCCTCGACCGGGTGGCGGAGACGATCCGGGGCCGCATGGAGCTGCGCCGGCTCGTGCGCGTCCTCACCGCGCAGGCACGCATCTCGCGCTGGATCCTCACCGCCCTGCCCATCGTCGTCTTCGCCCTGCTCGTCGTCACGGGCGGCGACTACCTCGACCCCATGCTCGGCTCGCTCGCGGGCAGGGTCGCCCTCGTCGTGGGCGCCGTCATGGTCATCCTCGGCTCGATCTGGATCAAGAAGATCGCGGAGCTCGACGTCTGAGATGAGCCTCACCTTCCTCGCCCTCACCGGCATCCTCCTCCTCGGCGGCGGTATCGCCATCCTCGTCGCGAACCTCGGACGGGGCCGCGCCTCGGTGGGGACGCTCGAGCAGATCCAGACCTACGGCTACGTCGCCCAGACGAGCGGCGGCTCCGAGGTGGAGACACCGGCGAGCCGCCCCCTCGACTCCCTCGCCGGCCGGCTCGGCGACGCGCTCGCCCGCCGCACGAGCCGCTTCGGCGAGGCCCGCATCCGCGAGCGGCTCGTCGCTGCCGGCATGTACGGCACCACCCCGCGCAAGGTGCTCGGCTACCAGGTGCTGTGCGCGATCGCCTTCGCGCTCCTTGGCTTCTGGCTCGTCGCCGCCCTCGGCGGGTCGATCGTCCTCACCGCGCTCGGCGCGGCGGCGGCGGGCGCGGCCGGCTGGTTCGCTCCCCTCTACTACATCGCGCTCCGGATCCGCAAGCGCTTCGAGCGCATCGACCGGCAGATGCCGGACCTCATCGACCTGCTCGTGGTGACGATCGAGGCCGGCCTCGGCATCCTCGCCTCCATGCGCGTCGCCGCCGAGAACTTCGCCGACCCCCTCGGCCAGGAGCTGCGCCTCACCCTCCAGGAGCAGCGCATGGGCCTCACCGTGCAGCAGGCGATCGAGAGCTTCGGACGCCGAGCGGGCACCCCCAACGTCCGCATGTTCGTGCGCGCCCTCACCCAGGGCGAGCGCCTCGGCGTCTCCATCGGCCAGACGATGCGCAACCTCGCGCTCGAGATGCGCAAGCGCCGCCGGGCGATCGCGGAGGAGCGGGCGCAGAAGATGCCGGTGAAGATGCTCTTCCCGCTCATCTTCTTCATCTTCCCCGCGCTCATGATCGTCATCCTCACGCCGATGGTGATCGCCATCAAGGACGCTCTCGGCTAG
>JAVQXS010000038.1:0-9720 GCA_033578065.1 Thermoleophilia bacterium | reverse complement strand
TGGCCCCTACTCAGCGATCACGGCCAGGGCCGTGAATTACCGGTCAGGCATCTAGACTCGGTTGCGTCTTGGGATGAGAGTCTCTGCCCGGAGAGAGCCGGCGCGCCGCGCGAGCGCGACCCGCCGTACGGGAAGCCGCTAGCCGTGGCCTTCCTGCGCGCCCTCGAGACGCGGGTCGAGGCCCTCTTCGAGGGCCTCTTCGGACGCGCCTTCCGGAGCCATGTCCAGCCGATCGAGCTCGCGCGCAAGCTCGTGAAGGAGATGGACGACCACCGCTCCGTCTCCGTCTCGCGCGTGTACGTGCCGAACGAGTACACGGTCTACCTCTCCCCACGAGACCGAGCGCAGTTCGCAGGCTACGAGGACGCCCTCCGCGCCGAGCTCGCCGAGTACCTCGCCGAGCACGCCCGCCGCGAGGGGTACGCGCTCCTCACGCCGCCGCGCGTCCTCATCACGACCGATGACGACCTCGCGGTGGGAGAGTTCGGGATCGCCACGCGGATGGCTCCCGAGGAGGCCTCCGCAGACGACATCGCGGTGCTCCCCGAGCCCCCCTCGGAGGAGGTGCAGCCGACGATCGTCTACCGAGCGGAGACCCCCGAGGAGCCCATCGTCGCGCTCCTCACGATCGACGGGAAGCGTCGGCCGATCGCGAAGCAGGAGGTGGTGCTCGGGCGCTCGCGCGAGGCCGACGTTCGCCTCTCGGATCCGAACGTCTCCCGCCGACACGCGGTCATCCGACGGATCGGGAGCGTGTTCTGGATCGCGGACCTCGACTCGACGAACGGGACGCTCGTCAACGGCGTGCGCGTGCGTCGACGTCAGCTCGAGGACGGCGACCGCATCACGCTCGGCTCGACCGAGCTTCGCTTCGAGCTCCCGCAGGCGCGGTGACCGTCGCCGCGCTCGCCGTCGACGAGGTCCTCGTCCTCCTCAAGGTTGCCTTCCTCGTGCTCCTGTACACGTTCATCGTGCTCGTGCTGCGCAGCGCGACGAGAGACCTCGCGGGTGCCCCGCAGGAGAGCATCGTGCTCCGCGCCGCCGAGGCGGAGGCCGCGCGACGGGCGCTCGCGGCTTCCGCGCGCCTCGTCGTGCTCTCCGGGCCCGGCCTCCCCGCCGGGCGCAGGCTCACGGTCACGTCCCCAGCGGTGCTCGGTCGCCATCCGAGCGCGGACATCCGGCTCGACGGAGACGACTTCGCCTCGGGGAGGCACGCGCGGCTCGTCCCGCAGCCTGACGGGCTCTGGGTCGAGGACCTCGGCTCGACGAACGGAACCTTCGTCGGCGACGAGCGCGTCACCGGAAGACGGCTCCTCCGGCCCGGGGAGACACTGACGATCGGTCGGACGGAGCTCCGGCTCGAGCCATGACGAGAGGCTCCATCAGGCTCGGCCGCGCCGTCGGCATCACGGACACCGGGCGGCGTCGCCTCCGGAACGAGGACGCCTTCGTCTGCGAGCCACCGCTCTTCGCCGTCGCGGACGGGATGGGCGGAGCGCGAGCGGGTGAGATCGCGGCGCGGCTCGCCGCGGCGACGCTCGAGGAAGGGCTCGCCGAGATCCGGGACTCCGAGACGCTCGCCGCGCGTATCGCCGAAGCGAACCGGCGCATCTGGGAGCGGTCGCTCACCGATCCGGTGACGGCCGGCATGGGGACGACGATGACGGCGGCGCTCGTGGACGAGGCTACGGCCACGGTCACGATCGCGCACGTGGGCGACTCCCGTGCCTACCTCCTCCGAGACGGCGGGCTCGAGCAGCTGACCGTCGACCACTCGCTCGTCGCCGAGCTCGTCGAGAGCGGCCTCCTCACGCCCGAGGAGGCGGAGCGCCACCCGCAGCGCTCGACGATCACCCGCGCGCTCGGAACCGAGCCCACGGTCGAGGTGGACGTGCGCACGATCGAGGCGAGACCAGGAGACCTCTTCCTCCTCTGCTCCGACGGTCTCCCGATCATGGTCGACGACGCGGAGGTGCTCGCGATCCTCGACCGAGCCGAGCGCGAGCCCGCCGTAGCCGCCGAGGCGCTCGTCGCCGCCGCGAACGCCCGTGGGGGCGAGGACAACGTCACCGTCGTCCTCTTCGAGCTCGTCGAGGACGACGCGCCGTCGCAGGAGGAGCGTCCTGCCGCTCCTCCGACGCGGCAGGTGGAGCCGGAGCTCGGGCCGTCGCCGACAGTAGCGGCGATCGCGCCCGCTCAGCTCGCCTCACCCGCGGCGCCACCTCCGGCGGCGCTCACGCGGCACGGCGCCGGGCCGGGAGGCCGTGGCGCTGCGCTCACGGCGATCGTCGCGCTCGTCGTCATCGCCGCGCTCCTCCTCTACTGGAGCCTCGGCCGGTGACCGCACGGAGCCGCGAGCTCGTCGCCCTCGTCCTCGCCGGTCTCGTCGCGGGCGTCGCGCTTGCGAGCGTCGTCATCGCGCGGGAGGCGGCGGTGCGCCCGGGCGCGGCGGCCGCCGGAGCGCTCTTCCTCGGCGTCTACCTCGTGGCCCACCTCGTCGTGCGGTGGACGGCGCCCTCGGCAGACGGAGCGCTCCTCCCCCTCGCGGCGATCCTCACCGCGTTCGGGCTCGCCTTCACCGCCCGCATCGACCCCGCAGATGGTGCCCGTCAGGCGCTCTGGGTCGTCATCGGGATCGGCGTCCTCGCGGCGGTCCTCGTCACCCTCCGCCACGACTACCGCGTGCTCGAGTCGTACCGCTACCTGTTCGGCATCGCGACGGTCGGCTTGCTCCTCCTCCCCGCCCTCCCGGGCATCGGGGCGACGAGGAACGGCGCCCGCCTCTGGGTCGACCTCGGCCTCGTCCAGTTTCAGCCCGGCGAGCTCGCGAAGCTCTGCCTCGTCGTCTTCCTCGCGGGCTACCTCCGGGAGAAGCGGGAGGTGCTCGCGCAGGGGCGGCTCAAGGACTTCGGGCCACTCCTCGCGATCTGGGGCGGCGCGATGCTCGTCATCCTCCTCACGGAGGATCTCGGGAGCGCGCTCCTCGTCTTCGGCCTCTTCCTCGCCATGCTCTACGTCGCCACCGGCCGTGCTCTCTTCGTCGCCACCGGGCTCGGGCTCTTCGTCGCCGGAGCGGCGATCCTCTACGGCGCCGTCGAGCGGGTACGCGAGCGGGTCACGATCTGGCTCGTTCCCTGGACGGAGGAGAAGGTCTACTGCGCGCTCAACGGCGAGCTCGAGTACCGCCAGGACTGCGCGTCCTACCAGCTCGTGAAGAGCCTCTACTCGATCGCGAACGGCGGCTTCGGGGGGACGGGGATCGGGCGCGGCACCTTCACCGCCCCCGACGGGAGCGCGCTCATCCCGTTCCTCCAGACGGACTTCATCTACTCGGCGATCGCCCAGGAGGTGGGGCTCATCGGCGCGTCCGCGCTCCTCCTCTGCCTCATGCTCCTCGTCGTCCGCGGCATGCGGATCGCCCTCCGCGCGGAGGACGGGTTCTCGAAGCTCCTCGCGAGCGGCCTCGCCTTCGGCTTCGCGTTCCAGACGTTCCTCATCGTCGGCGGCATCCTCCGGATCGTGCCGCTCACGGGGATCACGCTCCCCTTCGTCTCCTACGGGGGGACGAGCATCGTCGCGAGCTTCGCGGCGCTCGCCCTCCTCCTCCTCGTCTCGAACCGGGCGAACGCGCCGCGATGAACCCACGCATCGTCCGCCTCACGTACGTCTCGCTCGGGCTCCTTACCTCCCTCGTCTGCATGACGACGTACTGGCAGACGTGGGCCGCGCCCGGACTCGCTGCCCGGGAGGACAACTCGCTCCAGCGCGTCGCCGACCTCCGGATCGAGCGCGGGCTCGTCCTCTCCTTCGCGCCCCGCGCCCTCCTCGCGCGCAACGTCGTCCGAGAGGTCGATGGGCAGCGGCTCTTCTTCCGCCGCTACCCGCGGGGCCCTCTCGCCGCGCACGTCGTCGGCTACTCGACGGCGGCGCGCTCCCGCACCGGCCTCGAGCGCTCCCTCAACGACTACCTCACCGGCGCGAGCGGCAACCTCGCCTCCGTCCTCGACCGTACCTTGAGCGAGCTCCGAGGCACGCCCGTCCGCGGCAACGACGTCGTCACGACCCTCGACCTCGAGGCCCAGCGCGTCGCCCTCGACGAGCTCGGGTCGCGCTGCGGCGCCGTGTTCGCCTTCGACCCCCGCAACGGGAAGGTGAAGGCGATGGTCTCCTCCCCGAGCTTCGACCCGAACCTCGTCGAGCAGCGCTTCGGGCGGATCGCGCGCATCGCCGCTGACTGCAGACCCGCGGCGCCGCTCGTGAACAGAGCGAGCGCCGGGCTCTACGTCCCCGGCTCGACGTTCAAGGTCGTGACCGCCGCCGCGGCGCTCGAGTCCGGGCGGTACGAGCCGACCTCGACGTTCTTCGATCCCGGCTACTGCACGGTGTACGGCAGACGCGTGAGCAACTTCGATACGACGCGCCCGTTCGGGACGATCACGCTCGAGTCGGCGCTCGTGTACTCGGTGAACTCCGTCTTCTGCAACATCGGGCTCGAGCTCGGCGCGAAGGCGATCCTGCGGCAGGCGCGCCGCTTCGGGTTCTACGAGCGGCCGCCGCTCGAGACCCCGGTCGACGAGCGACGGCCGAGCGGCCTCTACCGCGACGGGAAGCTCTGGATGCCAGCTCGCGACTCCGACGTGGACGCAGGGCGGATGGCCTTCGGCCAGGAGCGCCTGCTCGTCACCGCGCAGCAGATGGCGATGGTCGCGGGCGCGATCGGGGTCGGCGGCCGCCTCACGGAGCCGCACGTCGTCGACCGCATCGTGGCGCCCGACGGGAACGTCGTCGTCCGCGCCCGGCCGAAGCTCCTCCGGCGTGCGGTGAGCCGGGACACCGCGGAGGCGATCGCGCGCATGATGCGCCTCGCCGTCGAGCGCGGGACGGGGACCGCCGCGCAGATCCCCGGCTGGTCGGTCGGTGGCAAGACCGGCACGGGCGAGACGGGCATCCCGGGCGTGAACACGACGTGGTTCATCGCCTTCGCGAGTCGCGACGAGGGCAGCCCAGCGGAGCTCGCGATCGCCGTCGTGCTCGAGCGTCAGAGCGGAACCGGGGGGACGACCGCGGCACCGATCGCCCGCGCGGTCTTGGAGGCAATCCTCCGCTCCAAGGAGAATCCCTAACCTCTAGGCACGTGGCGACTCAGGACACCCTCACCGGAACGCTCTTCGCGGCCCGCTACCGGATGCTCCGGAAGCTCGGCGGCGGGGGGATGGCCGACGTCTACCTCGCAGAGGACCAGGAGCTCGGACGCCGCGTCGCCGTGAAGATCCTCCACGAGCGGTACGCGAACGACGAGCAGTTCGTCGAGCGCTTCCGCCGCGAGGCGAGGAACGCGGCCGGCCTCTCTCACCCGAACATCGTCTCCATCTACGACCGCGGGAAGACGAACGGCTCCTACTTCATCGTCATGGAGTACGTCGAGGGGAAGACGCTCAAGGAGCTCATCCGCACGCGCGGGCGCTGCCCGATCCCCGTCGCGATCGCGTACACGCGGCAGATCCTGAGCGCCCTCCGCTACGCGCACCGCCACGGGGTGATCCACCGGGACATCAAGCCGCACAACGTCATCGTCGACCCCGAAGGGCAGCTCAAGGTGACGGACTTCGGCATCGCGCGGGCGGGCGCGAGCCAGATGACGGAGGAGGGCGCGATCATCGGCACCGCCCAGTACCTCTCGCCAGAGCAGGCCCGGGGGGCGCCCGTCGACCAGACCTCCGACCTCTACTCGTGCGGGGTTGTCCTCTACGAGCTCCTCACGGGCGAGGTGCCCTTCTCCGGCGGGAGCCCTGTCGAGATCGCGATGAAGCACCTCTCGGAGACGCCGCGTCCGCCGTCGGAGCTCCGCTCGGAGGTGCCGCACGACCTCGACCTCGTCGTCCTCCGAGCCCTCGCGAAGGAGTCTGCCGACCGCTACCAGTCGGCAGCGGCGATGGACTCCGATCTCGAGGCGGTCTCCCGCGGCCGACCGGTTCCCAGCGACACGGCCGAGGCGGCGACGGTCGTTCTCGCGGGGGGACGGGTCGAGGCACCGAGCCGGCCGACCGAGGTCGTCCGTACCCGAGCGACTGAGGGGCCCCCGAGCTACGAGCCGCTGGGGCGCCGCCGCCGCCCGCTGTGGCCGTGGTTGCTTGCGGTCGGCGCGCTGCTCGCGCTCGCGGCCGGCGGCTGGTACGCGTGGACCTCGGGAGCGATCGGAGGCTCGAGCGAGGTCGCCGTCCCCTACGTCGTCGCGCTACGGGAGGCGCAGGCGGTGGACGCGATCACGAAGGAGGGGCTCGTCCCACGCGTGCGCCGGATCGCGAACTCGGACGTCGAGGAGGGCATCGTCTTCGACCAGAACCCCGACCCGGGAGCGCGAGTCGCCGAGGGATCGATCGTCGTCATCGACGTCTCCTCGGGGAGGCCGGAGGTGAGCGTGCCGAGCGTCATCGGCAAGCGCGTCGCCGAGGCCGTCGCCGAGCTCGGCCGCGTCGGCCTCGTCGCCCAGGTGGTCGAGGTCTTCTCCGACCGCGAGGAGGGGACGGTGACGGCGCAGCAACCAACGGCCGGGACGGTCGTGGTCGAGGGAACGAGCGTCCGCATCAACGTCTCGAAGGGGGCGCGCCCCGTTGTCGTCCCAAGCGTCGTCAGCCTCCCCTACGACCAAGCCGCCGCCGAGCTCCGGAGCGCGGGCTTCAACCCCGTGCGCGTCGACGTCACCTCGGAGGTGACAGCAGGCGTCGTCATCGCCCAAGATCCCGCCGGCGGAGTGACGAGCTCGCGGGGAGCGACGGTCACTCTCCAGGTCTCGAAGGGGCCCCAGACGATCGCGGTCCCCGACGTCACCGGCCTCGGCGTCGAGCTCGCTCGCGCGACCCTCCTCGGCGAGGGCTTCCGCGTGCGCGTCATTCTCGAGGACACGGTCGATCCGCTCTCGGACGGACTCGTCCTCTCCCAGGATCCACTCGCTGGGACGCAGGCGAAGCCAGGGTCGACCGTCCGGCTCGTCGTCGGCCGCTTCCTCTCCCCACCGGACACGGACATCGGCACGGACACGGACACCCTCCCGACCGAGACGATCCCGTGAGCGATCGCCTGCGGGTCGCGGTCCTCGCCGGAGGCCGCTCGAGCGAGCACGACGTCTCGCTCGCCTCCGCCCGCTCCGTCGTCGAGGCGCTCGACCCCGCGCGCTACGAGGTCGCGATGATCGTCATCGATCGCCAAGGGCGCTGGAATGTCGTCGCTCGAGGCGAGAGCTCGGAGATCTCACATGACAGCCCCGCCGTCGCGACGTTGCCCGTCGTCTCCTCCTCGGCGCCCAGCGAGCTCCTGCGCGGGGTCGACGTCGTCTTCCCGGTCCTCCACGGCCCCTTCGGCGAGGACGGGACGGTGCAGGGGCTCCTCGAGCTCGCCGACGTCCCGTACGTCGGCCCGGGCGTCGCCGCCTCGGCCCTCTGCATGGACAAGGACCTCTGCAAGGCAGTCCTCCGCGACCGGGGGATTCCCGTCCCGCGGAACGTCACCCTCCGCGGCGGCGATCCCGCCGCGCACCCCTTCCCCTACCCCGTGTTCGTGAAGCCAGCGCGGCTCGGCTCCTCGGTCGGGATCAGCAAGGTGCACGGGCCCGAGGACCTCGAGGAGGCGGTCGCGCTCGCGCGGCGTCACGACGAGAAGGTCCTCATCGAGGAGGCGATCGAGGGCATCGAGGTCGAGTGCAGCGTCCTCGGCAACGCCGACCCCGTCGCCTCCGTCGTCGGCGAGATCGTCGCCCACGCCGAGTGGTACGACTACTCGGCGAAGTACGACGAGGGTGGGATGGAGCTCATCGTGCCCGCGCGACTCCCGGAGCAGACGTCCGAGCGGGTCCGGCGGCTCGCGATCGAGGCATTCGTCGCGACCGAGTGCGAGGGCATGGCCCGCGTCGACTTCTTCGTTCGCCCCGACGGCGAGGTGATCGTGAACGAGATCAACACCATCCCCGGCTTCACCGCCACGAGCGTTTACGCGAAGCTCTTCGAGGCCTCAGGCACCCCCTACCGCGACCTCCTCGACCGCCTCGTCGAGCTTGCGCTCGAGCGCCACGAACGGCGCTCACGGCTCGCCTACTGAGGCCCTCGACGAGCCCGCGGGCGCGACCGCGACGCCAGGCATCCTGACCGCGTGGACGAGCGCGACCTCGGCTACGACCCCCTCCTCGCGCTCCGCGAGTGGCTCGACGCGGCACGCGCCGCGCTCCCCGAGCGCTGGGACGCGATGACGCTCGCCACCGCCACCCCCGACGGCCGGCCCTCGGCCCGCATGGTGCTCCTGCGTGGCCTCGACGAGCGGGGCCTCCGGTTCTTCACGAACCGCTCCTCCCGGAAGGGAGAGGAGCTCGCTGCGAATCCCCGGGCGGCGCTCGTCCTCCACTGGTGGGAGCTCGGACGCCAGGTGCGCGTCGAAGGCCCCGTCGAGGAGCTCGAGGAGGCGGAGTCCGCAGCCTACTGGCGCGGGCGACCGCGAGCGAGCCGTATCGCCGCCTGGGCCTCGCGCCAGTCGCGACCACTGCGGGATCGCGGAGAGCTCGAGGCGGAGGTCGCGGCCCACGCGGCCCGCTTCGCGATGGGCGAGATCCCGCTGCCGCCCTTCTGGGGCGGCTACCGCGTGCTCCCCGAGATGATCGAGTTCTGGACGCACCGCGACGACCGCCTTCACGACCGTGTCCGCTTCTCCCGCCGCCCGGGCGGCTGGCACCGCGAGCGCCTCGCGCCGTAGCGGTCGTCTTCATCGGCAGCTATCGAGCGGACAGGCAGCGCAGTTCTCGGACGCCGAGCTCACCCCGACGCGAGGTGGGACAGTGGGGCTAATTCACGGGGACAACCACCTCAGTCGCACGGGCTCGCGAACACATGGATCTCATGATCCTCTTCGAGCACCTTCGAGAGGTATCCGCGCTCGCGGAGCCACGAACGCACGTGGCCCTCCGAGACACCCCGATCTCCTAGCTCCTCGGGATGCAAGCTCAGAAGCAACGCCGGCCGGTGCCGCTCGAGCACGCGGTCCGCCCCGTGTAGCACGTCGAGTTCCCACCCCTCGACGTCCACCTTGATGAGCGACGGCCTGAGCGAACGTCGCTCGACCTCCACATCGACCGTCGACGTCACGACCTTCGTCGCACGGTGCGCAGGTTTCGGGAGCAGTCCCGCTTCGCCCGACGCCTCCATAGGATGCTCGTAGTACGTCACCACGCCCGTCTCGCTCCCGAGCGCACACTCGACGACGAGTGTGTTCCCTCTGGCACCGTTCCAGCGGAGATGTCGGCGCAGGTAGCGGAGGGCGCGTCGGCCGGGCTCGAACGCTACCACGCAGCCGTCGGGGCCTCCTGCCTGGCTCGCAAGCACCGTGTAGGTGCCGATGTGGGCCCCGACATCAAGCACTGTCATCCCAGGGCGAAGGTGGGCGACGAACTGACTGTAGGAAGCACGCTCGACCCGTTCCCAGGGAATTCGGGCGAAGTCTCGGTGCACCCGCATGCGCCTGCCTACAATGCTCACCTCCACGCCGCGACGCGCGGTCGCGAACGCTCGCAGGCCCCTCCGTAGGCTCCGCATGGCCCGCGCCTGCCTCATCTGCGTCTCCTGCATCGTTGACTGGACGAGAAGACACCGGGGGCTGCCAACACGTAGAGGGCACGAGTTCCCTGAGACTTCGTCGGCCCTCTCACGAGGTCGGCCTCCTCCAACTGTTCGAGCTGCACAG
>JAVQXS010000037.1:0-9795 GCA_033578065.1 Thermoleophilia bacterium | reverse complement strand
GGCTTCGGCGACGCGATCGTCTTCGTGAGCGGTGGGCTCGACGAGCACGAGATCGCGTCGCTCGTCGCGTCGGGCGCGCCGATCGGCGGCTTCGGCGTCGGCACGAAGATGGGTGTCTCGGCGGATGCGCCCTTCCTCGACATCGTCTACAAAGCGGTCGAGCTCGACGGTCGGCCGGTGCTCAAGCTCTCCGAGGGCAAGGCGACGCTCCCCGGGCGCAAGCAGGTCTGGCGAGTTCGGGACGACGCTCGGGCTGCGTACGACGTCATCGGTCTCGCCGACGATGTGGCGGAGGGCGAGCCGTTGCTCGTTGACGTGATGCGCGACGGTCGCTCGACGTGGGAGGAGTCGCTCGACGAGAGTCGCGCGCGGGCGCTGCGGGAGCGTGCCTCGCTCCCCGAGCCCGTCCGGGCGCTCTCCGCCGGCTCCTACCCCGTGCGGATCCACCCCGAGCTCGAGGGGCTCCGCGCGCGGCTCGCGGCAGGCACGAGCCGGTAGCGCCGCACTCGCTCAGGACCATGCGCCGAGCGGGCCCGGCCAGTGGTCGACGGGATCCGTCGATCGCACGACGTGGGCTCCCATGGCGGCGAAGCGCGCGTACGCGGCGTCTGCCTCGTCCGTGTAGTCGACCGCCCCAGGGACGACGACGGGCGAGGAGCAATCCTCGAGGAGGTAGAGGCGGGGGGCGAGGTCGGGCGCCGCCTCGAGGAGGTCCTCGACCGTCCAGGCGACGCAGTGGCTCTTCGCCTGGCCAGCGACGATCACGGCGGCGAAGCGGCGGAGGTGCTCGACGAGGGCGAGGTTGCGCTCGCCGAGAGCCTCGCCGCCCGGGCCCCGGCGTACCTCAGGGCCGAGCGCGGAGTAGTGCTCGGTGAGGGGCTCGCGACCCTTGATCTCGAAGCGCGTCTGCGACCGCCGCGCGACGGCGTGGAAGAAGAGCGCCTCCTCGATCGCGCTCACGAGCGCGTGCCCAATTCCTCCAAGCAGCGCGTGGAATGGCCAGATCGTGAGCTCGTACTTCCCGCCGCTGGCGAGCGCGTCGACGTACGCGCGCAGGTGCTCCTGCGCACGCTCGGGCTCGAGCCCGAGGGTGCGCGCGGCGTCGGGATCCGCGCGCCACCGTCCCGCCGCGATGTCGTCGGGGGTGATGAGCGTGTACGGCGTCGGGTGGCGCCCCTGCGCATCGACGAGGAAGGGTGCATGGAAGATCTGGAACGCCTGATGCGTGTCGAGGGTGACGACGGTGTCGGAGACGAGGGCGAGGTGCCGGTAGAGGAACGCGCACAGGCGACGCGTGTCGTCGAGGGCGCCCGTCCCCGAGCGGCCTCGGACGAAGAGCTCGAATCCTGGCGTGCAGAACGTGTTCTGCGCGTCCACGAGGAGGAGGCAGACCCGACGCTCCGTGTCGGCGGCGGGGAGGAGCGCGTGCTCGCGGCGCCAGGCGACAGCGTCCGCGAACCGCGCCTCGTAGTCGACGCGCCACACCTCCCCGACCCGTTCCGAGTCGTAGTGCGGAGGGAGCGGAAGCTCGGTCACGACTCCGGACTCGTCCTCATGGGGCCACCCCACTCCACCACCCGCTTCCAGCGTAGCGCCGAAACCCCGACGCGTGGGGAGCGAAACCGTGTCGAGAGCGTGCCAAGGCGAGGGAGCCGAACGGCGGTGAGCCCGGACGCCTCGTCGGGTGGTCGTCTGCGGCACTACCACCCCACGCGGGGGGCTGACAGCGCCTTCCCCGGCTCTCGCTCGCGACCTTGAGGACCCGGCGCGGGCTGCCGATACCCGACGAGGTGGACGATCTCCAGACGACGCTCCTCACCTGGCTCCCGATCGTCTTCTTCGGGATCATCATCGTCCTCCTCCTCTACACGCTGCGGTTCATGCCGCGCGCGAAGCCAGCTCCGGTCGTTCGCGGCTCGCAGGTCAACGTCTCCTGGGACGACATCGCCGGTCTCGACGAGGCGAAGGAGGAGCTCCTCGAGGTCGTCGAGTTCCTCCGCGACCGGAAGCGCTTCGAGCGGCTGGGAGCGAGGGTGCCGCGCGGCATCCTCCTCCATGGGCCGCCCGGCACCGGCAAGACGCTCCTCGCGAAGGCGGTCGCGAGCGCCTCGGGCGCGAACTTCTACTCGCAGAGCGCCTCCTCCTTCGTCGAGATGTTCGCCGGTCTCGGCGCTGCGCGTATCCGCAAGCTCTTCGAGGAGGCTCGCAAGAACGCCCCTGCGATCGTCTTCATCGACGAGCTCGACGCGGTCGGCACTGCCCGGGTCGGGGGAGGATTCCACCGTGAGCACGACCAGACCCTGAACCAGCTCCTCGTCGAGCTGGACGGGTTCAGCGCGCGCGACGAGGTCGTCGTGATGGCTGCTTCGAACCGGCTCCAGGACCTCGACCCCGCGCTCCTCCGCCCGGGCCGCTTCGACCGCCAGGTGCTCGTCGCGGCGCCCGACGTGGCGGGTCGGGAGGCGATCCTCCGGGTGCACACGCGCGACAAGCCGCTCGCAGCCGACGTCGATCTCGGCCAGCTTGCCCGCCAGACCTCGGGGCTCACCGGGGCCGACCTCGCGAACCTCTGCAACGAGGCGGCGATCCTTGCTGGACGACGGGGCGCGCAGTACCTGCGGCAGGCGGACTTCGACGCCGCGATGGAGCGGATCGTCGCCGGCCTCCAGCAGCGCCGCGTCGTCTCGGAGAAGGAGAAGCGGATCCTCGCGTACCACGAGGCGGGCCACGCGGTGATGTCGCACCTCGTCGGCGACCTCTTCCCGGCGCAGAAGGCGACGATCGTCTCGCGCGGCGAGGCGCTCGGCTACACGCTCAACATGCCCGCCGAGGACCGCTACCTCCACACTCGGGAGGAGCTCGTCGACCTCATGAAGGTCTACCTCGCGGGCCGCGCGGCCGAGCAGGTCGTCTTCGGCCGGATCACGAACGGCGCGGCGAACGACCTCGAGCGGGTGACGCAGCTCGCTCGAGCGATGGTCTTCGAGTACGGGATGTCGGACGTTGCCCCCTCGCGGACGATGCGCGCCGACAACTACGCGCTCTCGGAGGAGACGAAGCGGCTCCGCGACTCCGAGCAGGCGCGCCTTACCGACCTCGCCTACGAGGAGGCCCAACGGCTCCTGCGGAAGCATCGCGCCGCGCTCGACCGGGTGGCGGAGGCGCTCCTCGCGAAGGAGACGCTCGACCGCTCAGAGCTCGAAGCTCTGCTCGCCGAGGTGAAGCCGGAGTCCACGGCCTCCGAGACCGTAGGTACCGTGCGGGCGCTCCCCCTTCGGGACTGACGCGGCTCGAGAGACGAGAGACCGACCGAACGAAGTAGCATCGCGTCGGTGCAGCTCCACGGCATCCACCACATCGGGGTCGCCGTCGTCGACCTCGACGAGGCGATCGCGACGTACGAGCGTCTCTTCTCCGCGCGACTCGAGCACCGGGAGGTTCTCGCGTCGCAGGGCGTCGAGGCCGCTTCGGTGCGCGTCGGGGAGAGCCGCGTCGAGCTCCTCGCAGCGACGGGGGACGACACGCCGGTCGGTCGCTTCCTCGCGAAGCGCGGGCCGGGGATGCACCACGTCGCCTACGCCGCGGATGACGTCGGCGAGGCCCTGCGCGAGCTCGCTGCCGCGGGAGCGACGCTCGTCGACGAGGCGCCACGGCCAGGACTCTTCGGTCTCCAGGTGGCGTTCGTGCACCCGGACGCCGTCCACGGGGTCCTCACGGAGGTCGTCTCGGGTGGCTGAGAACGCGCACGTCCGTGTCGAGATCGGCTTCAGCAGCGGCCAGATTCTCAGCTGGCTCGTGACGACGGAGAGCGCGGAGGCGCTCGAGCGACACCTTGCCGATGGGCGCTCCGGGCTCATCACCCTCGAGTCGCAGGACGGCCCCATCCTCCTCGTCTCCGAGCGCGTCGTCTACCTCAAGCGCTTCTCGCGCGAGCCGCGCGTCGGCTTCGCGGACTAGTCCTCGGTGCCGCTCCAGGTCGGCATCGTCGGCCTCCCGAATGCCGGCAAGACGACGCTCTTCAACGCGCTCACCCGTGCCGGCGCCGAGGTCACTGCCTACGCCTCGATTGCCCGCAAAGCGAACGTCGGGGTCGCCGTCATCCCCGACGAGCGCCTCGAGCGACTCGCGGCCCTCGTCGGGTCGAGGAAGGTGACGCCGGCGGCGATCAAGGTCGTGGACGTGCCGGCGGTGGCCGGAGAGGTACCGGGCGAGCTTCGGGAAGCCGATGCGCTCCTCGCAGTCCTCGACGGGTTCTCGCCGGGCGCCGATCCCGCTCGCGATCTCGAGTCCCTGCGCCTCGAGCTCGTCGTCTCCGACCGCGACCACGTCGCGCGCCGGCTCGAGAAGGTGCGAAAGGAGGCGAAGTCGGGCGATCCGCGCGCGCGCGAGGAGGTTGCGCTCCTCGAGCGGATGCTCGCGCACCTCGAGGAGGGGCGGCCGCTCGCGGAGTGGCCCGAGCGCGTCCCCGACGAGCTCGCGCCCCTCACGACGAAGCCGCTGCTCCCGCTCGAGAACGGGCCGCAGGGTATCGACTGCAAGCTCGAGATGGAGCTTGCCGAGCTCCCGCCGGAGGAGGCGGCCGAGTTCCGCTCGGGCCCGTCGGCGCTCGACGAGGTCGTGCTGCGGCTGAAGGAGACGCTCGGGCTCGTCGTCTTCTTCACGGTCGGCGAGAAGGAGGCGCGGGCGTGGACGCTGCGGCACGGCCAGACGGCCCTCGACGCGGCAGCTGCCGTCCACTCCGACTTCGCGCGCGGCTTCATTCGCTGCGAGGTCGTCCGCTGGGACGACCTCCTCGCCTGCGGCTCCCACGCCGAGGCTCGTCGTCGCGGTCTCGAGCGGCTCGAGGGGCGGAGCTACGTCGTCGAGGACGGCGACGTCCTCACCATTCGCTTCCACGTGTGACCGGGTCAGCCGGCGGCGACGAGCGCGGCGCCGGCGAGCGCGACGAGCCCGCCCGCGCGACGCGTGATGCTCAAGCGCTCGCCGAGGACGAGCCGAGCGAGGATGATCGTCCCGAGCGGGTAGAGCGAGCTGAGGACGGCGACGACTCCCGCGGCGGTGACCGTCGTCGCGGCGGCGATGAGGGCGTTCGCGCTCGTGTCGAAGACGCCCACTCCCGCGAGCGGAGCGAGGGAGCGGCGCGGCGGGCGGAGCGGCGCAGACACGGCGAGGACGACAGCGAGCACGAGCACGACGCCGCTGCCGCGGGCGACGAGGACGGCCCAGGGAACGCTCTCGTCGGAGGCCGCATCGAGGAAGACGAAGAAGAACCCGAAGCCGGAGGCTGCGACCAACGCGAGGCCGACCCCGGCGGCGACGACGCGCTCTCCCCGGGCGGGCTCGTGGGAGACGACGGCGATCCCGACGAGCACGAGCGCGACTCCCAGCCACTGCACGCTGCTCGGCGCGCGCCCCTGCGCGAGGTCGACGGCGAGCGGGATCACCGGGCCCGCAGCCGAGATCGGCGCGACGATGCCCATGGCGCCGATCGCGAGTCCCCGGTAGAGCGCGCCGAGCCCGATGAAGCCGGCGGCGCCGGCGGCGAGGGCGGGGAGGAGCTCGGCGAGACCCGGGAAGGGATCGCGCAGCGCAGCTACCCAGACGGCGAGCCCGGCGAACCCGAGCGCCTGGGAGACGAGGAGCACCGTGAGGACGTGGAGGCGCTTGCTCGACAGGCCACCGAGGAAGTCGCCGATCCCCCAGCAGACGGCGGCGACGAGCGCGAGCGCTCCCCCCATCGGGCTGGGTCAGTCGTCTCCCACGGGACGGGTTGCGGCCTGCGCGTCGAGCTGGTTCGCGTGGTAGAGGACGGCGGCTTCGGCGGTGCGTGCCGAGGGGCGATCGTGGTGGCAGGCGACCGCGTGCAGGAGCTCGGCGAGGAGCGTCCCGTCGACGCCGCGTGCGCGCTCCTCGATCATCCGCAGCCCGAGGTGGACGTGTCCGAGCAGCCGCCCCTCCGACGTCTGACGAAACGTGGGCCCGCGCTCGAGCTCCCGGGTGCGGCCGACGTCGTGGAGGATCGCGGCGGCGAGGAGGAGGTCGACGCGGAGCCGAGGGTGGAGCTGCGCCGTCTCCCGACAGAGCGTCGCCACCCCCACCGTATGCTCGAGGAGGCCGCCCGCGTAGCCGTGGTGGCCGTCCGGACCTGCGGCAGGGAGCGCGTGCATGCTCCGACGGAGCTCGCGGTCCTCGAGGAACGAGCGCACGAGGCCGGCGAGGCCAGGGTGCGCGATCTCGTCGGCGAGGAAGTCGAGGAAGCCGTCGAGCTCCGCCGCGTCGCGGCGCAGGGTGGGAGTGAGGAGCGCGGGCTCGGTGTCTCGGGCGGCCTCGAGAGTTCGTACCTGCACCTGGAGGCGCCCTCCGTAGCGCTCGACGCGCCCGAGCACGCGGACGGCGTCCCCCTCGGCGAAGCGCGCGTCGAGGAGGTCGACGTCGCTCCAGATGCGCCCCTCGATGCGTCCGCTCGCGTCCGCGAGCTCGAGCGCGAGGTAGGGCGCCCCCGCGCGCGTCCGGCGGCGCTCCTTGCGGACGACCGCGTACACGCCCTCGATGGTGCGGTCCTCCTCGAGCTCGGCGATCGCGGTCACGGCTCCAGTCTACGACGGCGACCGGCGCTGGTACGCTCGCGCGCGATGGCCGACGCCCAGCCGTTTCGCGCCGTTCGCTACTCCGGCGCGGCGGGAGCGCTCGCCGACCTCGTTGCTCCTCCGTACGACGCGGTCTCGGAGGACGAGCGCGCCGTCCTCCACGCCCGCAGCCCGTACAACGTCGTCCACCTCACGCTCCCGACCTCGATCGAGTCCGCGGCGCTCCTCTACCGCCGGTGGCTCGAGGCGGGCATCCTCGAGCGAGACGATGGCCCCTCTGCATGGCTCCTCGTCGAGGACTTCGTCGGGCCGGATGGGGTGGCGCGCGAGCGCCAGGGAGTCATCGTCTCCGTCGCCGCGGAGCCGTACGAGCAGGGGACGGTGCTGCCCCACGAGCGGACGCACGCGGCGATCCGCGCGAACCGCTTGGCGCTCCTGCGCGCGCTCCGCGTCCAGCCGGAGCCGCTCCTCCTCCTGCTCGACGGGACGCTCGAGCTCCCTTCCCCCCGACGACCGGCCGACCTCGAGGTGCCAGGCTCTCGCTTGTGGCGACTGCCCGACCTCGACGGCGAGCCGCTCGCGGACGCCGTGCTCCTCATCGCTGACGGGCACCACCGCTACGAGAGCGCCCTCGCTCTCGGGGGAGAGCTCCGCTCCGGTCGGGCGCGGGTGCCCGCGCTCGTCGTCGCGCGCGACGATCCTGGCCTCCGCGTCTTCCCCACGCACCGCGTGTTCGCCGGTCGCCCTGACCTCGCGGATCGCCGGGAAGGAGAGATCATGGCGAGCCTCGAGGAGGCCCTTGCCGCACTCGCAGCCGAGCCCTTCACGCGGTCGGCGGCCGTCGCGTACCGACGGGGGCGCGTCGCGCTCGTCCGCGGTCATGAGGGCGAGCTCGACGTCGAGCTCGTCGATCGGCACGGCCTCTCCGGGATCTCGTACACGCCGCGGGCGGCGGAGGCGACCCGCGCGGTCGACGCCGGCGTCGCGGACGTCGCGTACCTCCTGCGCGAGCCGCGGGTCGAGGACATCTTCGTCGTCGCCCGGAGGGGCGAGCGCATGCCCCCGAAGAGCACGTACTTCTTCCCGAAGCCGCTCGCGGGGCTCCTCTTCCACGAGGTGGAGGGGCGCGAGGCGTGAGCGGGTGGCTCGAGGTCTGCCGGCACTGCGTCGACGACATTCGGTCGCTCCTCGAGCAGCTCCCGACCCGCATGGAGCGCGAGCCGGTGCTCCGGATGGGCGAGGGGGGAGACGAGACGACGGCGATCGACGAGGCGGCCGAGGAGGCAGTCGTCGCGCGGCTGCGCGAGGTCGGAGACGACTTCCTCCTCGTCTCCGAGGAGCTCGGGGAGCGTCCGTTCGGCCTCGGGGGTCCCCGCCGTGTCGTCGTCGATCCGATCGACGGCTCGGTGAACGCGAAGCGGGGGATTCCCTTCTTCGCGTTCTCGCTTGCCGTCGCGGAGGGGCCGACGCTCGACGACGTCGTCTTCGGCTACGTCTGCGACCTCGGGACCGGGGAGGAGTGGACCGCGGTCCGGGGCGAGGGCGCCTTCCTCGACGGCACGCGGCTCGAGGGGATCGGCCCGAAGGAGACGATCGAGCTCCTCGCCTTCGAAGGGACCTCGACGCGCGCGATCGCCGAGCAGATCGAGGCCGTAGTAGACCTCGCGGGCCGGGTGCGGGTGATGGGGTCGCTCGCCCTCTCCCTCTGCCACCTCGCGGCAGGCCGCATCGATGCCGTGTGCAGCCTGAAGCCGGCGCGGTCGGTGGACATCGCGGCGGCGCAGCTCCTCGTGCGCGAGCGCGGGCTCGCGATCGAGCTCGTCGACGACCCCCCGCTCGGCGCCGCCCGACTCGATCTCGGGTCGCGCTCCCGCGTCGCGGCAGCGCGCACGGCGGAGCTCGTCGCGTCGCTCGCACGAGCGCTCGGCGCGCCGGGTCGGTGATACCGTGACCTCCGTGCAGCCGGACCGCGACGCGATCCTCAAGGCGCTCGAGGAGGTCATCGACCCCGAGCTCCGCCGCCCCGTCACCGAGCTCGACATGGTCCGGGACGTCCGCGTGTCCGACGAGGGCGCGGTCGCGGTCACGATCGCGCTGACGACGGCGGGCTGTCCGCTCCGACACTCCTTCCAGGAGCAGGTGCACCGGGTCCTCGCGGACGTTCCCGGCGTGACCGCGATCGAGCTCTCCTTCACCGTCATGACCCAGGAGGAGAAGACGGCGCTCGTGTCGCGCCTGCGCGGCGGTCGCCCAGAGCGGACGCCGTCGCTCAGCCCGGGCACCCGCGTCCTCGCGGTCGCCTCAGGGAAGGGTGGTGTCGGCAAGTCGACGCTCACGGTGAACCTCGCCTTCGCCCTCTCCGCGCTCGGCGATCGGGTCGGCGTCCTCGACGGCGACGTCTACGGGCACTCGATCCCGCACATGCTCGGGATCCATCAGAAGCCCATCGCGGTCAACGACATGATCGTGCCGCCGGTGCGCGGTGACCTCAAGCTCATGTCGATCGGCTTCTTCCTCGACGAGAACGCGCCGGTCATGTGGCGGGGGCCGATGCTCCACCGGGCGCTCGAGCAGTTCCTCTCCGACGTCCACTGGGGTGAGCTCGACACGCTGCTCGTGGACATGCCACCTGGGACGGGCGATGTCGCCATGTCCCTCGGCCAGCTCCTGCCCCGCGCGGAGGCGCTCGTCGTCACGACGCCGCAGCCGGCGGCGCAGCAGGTCGCCGTGCGCGCGGCGCAGATGGCGCTCCGGACCGGGATGCGCGTCGTCGGCGTGGTCGAGAACATGTCGTACCTCGCCGGGACGGGTCAGGAGCTCTTCGGCTCCGGAGGCGGGCAGGCCCTCGCCGACGAGATCGGCGTGCCGCTCCTTGGGCGCATCCCCCTTGATCCCGTCCTGCGCGAGGCGGCCGACGCTGGGACCCCGGTCCTCGAGGCAGCCCCTGCGTCGGAGGCCGCGCAGGCGATCGCCGCGCTCGCCGACGCGGTCGCGGCGACACGCCAAGGCGCGATCCGCAAGCCGCTCACGCTCCTCTCCTGAGCTGCGCGCGTCTCGTGACGGGCGCAGCGTTCTTCGACCTCGATCGCACCCTCCTCGCGCGCTCGAGCTCTCTCGCGCTCGCCGACAGCTTCTACCGCCGAGGCCTTATCGACCGCCGGCAGCGCCTCCGGGCGCGGGTGGCGCAGCTCCTCTTCGTCCACTTCGG
>JAVQXS010000036.1:0-9825 GCA_033578065.1 Thermoleophilia bacterium | reverse complement strand
CTGCTCCCGGGAGAGGTCGTCGATCCGCTGGCCCTCCTTCACCGTGCCGAGGGTGAGGAGCGTCATGATCTGGGTCTGGCCGCGCGTGAAGAGCGCGGAGCCGTGTGTCCGTGGGCTCACCCGTACCTCGCAGGAGACGGGCCGGATCTCGGTCGCCGCGCGACCATCTGGTCGTCGCTTCTCGACGGCGATCTTGCGGCGGACGAGCTCCTTGTACACGGCCTCGAAGGCGCGCTTGACGTACTGGCGCGTCGTCGCGTCCTTCGTCGCCGCCTCGCCCTCGCCCGGCGCCGGGCCAACCGGGAACGGGAGCGTGAGCTCCTCGACGATCCGCTCGAGGAGGAGGTCGCGCTTCGCGGCCCGGAGCTCCTTCGAGTCCTGCTCGGCGTCGGTGAGCTCCTTGATCTCCTCGAGGAACTGGGCACGCAGCGGCGCTTCGACCGCCTCGACGCGCGCCTGCTCGAGGAGCGTCGCGAACGCAGCCCGGATCTGCGTCCCACGCGTGATGTCGTCCTCGGTCGACTGCATCGTGATCCGTGGCGAGAGCTCGGCGACGAGGTGCTCGACGACAGCTCCCGCCTCACGGAGGCCGTGCTCGGCGATCGCCGCCCGGACGGTCGGGCCGTGAACCGCCTCGAGCTCCGCCGTGAGCTCGGGGTCGACCCACTTCGGCTTCCCGGCGATCCGGCGGAGCTCCTCGAGGGCGTCGCAGATCTTCACGATCTCCCCGTGCGCGAGCTCGAAGGCCTCGAGGATCGTCTCCTCTGGAACCTCGCTCGCTCCCGCCTCGACCATCGTCAGCGCCTCTCTCGTCCCGACGACGACGAGGTCGAGCGTCGAGATCTCGAGGTCCTCGAGCGACGGGCCGACGACGAGCTCGCCGCCGATCTGACCGATCCGCACCGCCCCCACCGGCCCGAGGAAGGGGAGCGGCGAGACCATGAGGGCGGCAGAGGCCCCGTTGATGCAGAGGACGTCGTGCGGGGTGACGAGGTCGGCGGAGAGGACAGTGCAGACGAGGTGCACCTCGTTCCGGAAGCCCTTCGGCCAGAGCGGTCGGATGGGCCGGTCGATCATCCGCGCGGTCAGGGTCGCGCGCTCGCTCGCGCGTCCCTCGCGCTTGAAGAAGCCGCCGGGGATCTTCCCGGCGGCGTACATCCGCTCCTCGACGTCGACCGTGAGCGGGAAGAAGTCGGAGTCGGGCCTCGCGTCCCGGCGGCCGACGGCCGTCGCGAGGATCATCGTGTCGCCCGCGCGGCAGGCGACGGCCCCGTCCGCCTGCTTCGCGAGCCGCCCTGTCTCGAAGGTCATCTCCTGACCTCCGACCTCGACGGAGACCGTGGCGACGTGCCCGGTGATCGTGGTCATCGTTCGTCTCTCACCTTTCCGTTCGCGTTCGGAAGGCGGAGGTTTGAGCCAGCCTCGCGAGGGCGCAGCTCGCTCAAACTTCCACCTTCCCCGTCCAGAGCTCTCCTACCGCCGCAGCCCGAGCTCCTTGATGAGGGCGCGGTAGCCCTCGATGTCCGTCCGCTGGAGGTAGTCGAGGAAGCGGCGGCGGCGGCCGACGAGCTTCAGCAGCCCGCGGCGGGAGTGGTGATCCTTCGGGTGCCTCCGCAGGTGCTCGGTGAGGTCCTCGATCCGGCGCGTGAGGAGCGCTACCTGCACCTCCGGCGAGCCGGTGTCCCGCGGTCCCCGCCCGTGCTTTCCGATCACTTCCAGCTTCGCTTCCTTGGTGAGGCTCATCCGGTTCCTCCTCGAGTGACGTCTCCCCGCTCCCAGCCTCGCGTGAAGGAAGCGCACCTCGAAGCCGCGACCGGGGTCGGCCGAAGCGTAGCAGCGAGGGCGCGCTCCGCTGGCAGGATGCGGCCATGCAGGCAGGGGTCGCGGCCGGACACCCGGCGACGGCGGAGGTCGGTGCCGCGATTCTCGCCGACGGCGGTACCGCTGCCGATGCCGTCGTCGCGATGGCGCTCGCGTCCTCGGTCGCGGAGACCGTCATGAGCGGCCTCTTGGCCGGAGCCCACGCCATCGTCTTCGACGGGTCTCGCGCCCTCAACCTCGACGGCTTCGCGGCCGTGCCCTCCGGCGAGGGAGAGCTCACGGAGATCGCGCTCCCCTTCGGGCACGAGACCGTCGTCTACCGCGTGGGCGCGGCCTCGTGCGCCGTGCCGGGGCTTCCAGCTGCCCTCGGGTCGCTCTCCGAGGCGCTCGGCCGCATCCCCTGGCGCACGCTCGTCGAGCCCGCCCTCGAGCTCGCGCGGCGCGGCGTGCCGGTGCCCGAGATGCACGCCCGCTCCCTCGAGATCGTCGGGCCGGTGGTCGGGCTCGATCGAGGCGCCGAGCTCTTCCTCCGGGACGGTCTCCCCCTCCAAGCCGGCGACCTCCTCCTCCAGCCGGGCCTCGTCGATGCGCTCGAGGTCCTCGCCGAGGAAGGTCCCGGGAGCGTCTACCGCGGCACGATCGCGGAGGCGCTCCTCGCGGTCGAGGGCGTCGCGCTCAGGGCGGATGACCTCCGCTCCTACCGCGCGCACTGGCGTGACCCCGTCCTGACCACCTTCCAGGGCGACCGGGTGGCGACGCGAGGAGGGCTCTCAGGGCTTCCCGAGCTCCTCCCCACCTTCCCAACGCTCTCCGGGCTCTCCGAGACGGAGCGCGTGCTGGCGCTCGTCGACGCGCTCGAGGCGGCGACAGGAGGAGGCGAGCACACGACGAACGTCGTCGCTGTCGACGACGACGGGCGTGCCTGCGTCCTCACGCACTCGCTCGGGGTCGGTGCCGGCGTGTACGTGCCAGGACTCGACCTCCAGCTCAACAACCTCCTCGGGGAGACAGACATCGCCCACGGCAGCCCGGCTCCCGGAGACCGCCTCGAGAGCCGCATGGCGCCGACGCTCGTCTTCGACGACGAGGGCCTTGCCCTCGCGATCGGCTCGGCGGGAGCGACGCGCCTCCGCACCGCTCTCGCCACCGTCCTCGCGGGGATCCTCGACGAGGGGCTCGCGGCCGAGGACGCCGTCGCCCGCCCCCGCGTCCACCCGACGCCCGAGGTCGTCGACGTCGAGCCCGGCGTCGACGAGGAGGCGCTCCTCATCCTCGAGGCGCGAGGTCGGACGATCCGCCGCTGGGAGCGGCTCCACCACTACTTCGGCGGCGTGAGCTGCGTCGGGCGAGCCGGTGCAGCTGGCGACCCGCGGCGGAGCGGCGCGGCCATCCTCCTCTGAGGCGGACCGCGTCCACGACGGCGACGACCGAGGCGCGCTACGTGAGCAGGAGCCCGCGGATACGCCGTCCGGCGAGGACGACGCCGACGAGCCCGAGCGCGGCGAGGTAGGCGACGCTCACGAGGAGGCCCCAGTGCACCGCCCCGGTGGTGAGGGCCCGGACGAGCGTGACCCCGTGGTACAAGGGCAGCGCCTCGACGACCCACTGGAGCGCCTCGGGGTACACCGTGATCGGGTAGAAGGTCGCGGAGAAGAGGAAGAGCGGGAGCATGACGAGGTTCGTGAGCTCGAAGTCCTTCCACGTGCGCATCCACGTGATCGCGGCGATGCCCGCGCCCGCGAAGGCGATCCCGATGAGGAGGCACGCGGGCAGGACGAGGAGCGCCCACCACGACTCGACGAGCCCCATGGCCCCGATGACGGCGAGGAACGCGGCCGCGTAGAGGCCGGAGCGGAGCACCGCCCACAGGCTCTCTCCGAGCGCGACGTCACGCGGCCCGATCGGCGTCGCGAGCATCGCGTCGTAGACCCTCCCGTAGCGGAGCTTCCAGAAGACGTTCGTCGCGTCGTAGAAGGCGCCGTTCATCGCCGAGACCGCGAGGAGGCCGGGCGCGACGAAGACCGCGTACGCGAGCGGCTCGCCGTCGAGCGTCACGGTCCCGACGTACGTCCCGAGCCCGACCCCGAAGGCGAGCAGGTAGAGGAGCGGCTCGAAGAACCCGGAGACGAGGATGAGCCACGTCCTCCGGTACACCATCGCGTTCCGCTCCACGAGCAGGAGCCCGCGGAGACGCGGCGCCGCCTGTCCACGGCCAACGAGGCGGGCTGCGAGCTCGGTCATACGACGAGCCTCCTCCGGAAGCTCCAGTACGCGAGCCCGAAGCCCGCCGCCACCCAGACGGCGAGGAACCCGAGGTGGTACGCGGCGCTGCCGGGCGCGACGTCTCCGAGGGAGAGCTGGCGGCAGAGCGCGACCCCGTTCCAGAGCGGGGTCACGTAGGCGACGAGCTCGAGCGGGCGCGGGAGCTGGCTCACGGGGAAGAAGATCCCGGAGAAGAGGAAGAGCGGGAGGACGACGAAGCGGAAGATGGCGACGAAGGAGGCATCGCTCCGCGTCCGCGCTGCCCACGCGGCCATCGGCGCAGAGAACGCGAGCCCGACGAGGACGCCGACCGGCACCATGAGCACCGCGAGGGGCGAGCGGACAGCGCCGAAGGCGGTGATGACGAGGAGCGCGATCGTCGTCGTCATCACGAGCCGGAGCGCGATGAACGCCTGGTGGCCGACGAGGACATCGCCGACGCGGAGCGGGGTCGCGAGCATCGCGTGGTACTGACGCGTCCACTTGATGGCGGAGAGCGTCGGCCAGCTCGACTCGAAGGTCGCGATCTGCATCGCCGTCCCCGCGAGGAGACCGGGTGCGACGAAGGCGAGGTAGGAGACGTCGCCAGGGAGCTCCGCAGAGCGGTCGACGAAGATCCCGAGCCCGACCCCGAGCGCGAGGAGGAAGACGATCGGGTTGGCGACGCTCGAGACGATCGTCCCGCGCCAGACGCGCCGGTACTGGGCGAGGTAGAACTCGAGCGGGCGGAGCGCGAGGCGGATGGACGTCATCGCTCAGTCGACGAGCGTTCGCCCGGTGAGGTGGAGGAACACGTCCTCGAGCGTCGAGCGGCGGACGAGGACGCTCTCCGGGACGAGGCCCCGCGCGTGGAGGCCGTAGGCAGCCGCGTCGCCGTCGTCCGTGTACAGGAGGACGCGGTCGGGGAGCGACTCGATGCGCTCGACGAGGCCGTCCGTCCACGGGGAGAGGTCGTCCGGCCGGTCGCCATCTCGGAAGCGGAGCTCGACCACCTCGCGCGTCGCGTAGCGACGGATGAGCTCGAGCGGCGCCCCTTCCGCGGCGATGCGGCCCTTGTCCATGACGACGAGCCGATCGCAGAGCTGCTCTGCCTCGTCCATGTAGTGCGTCGTGAGGACGAGCGTGACGCCGAGCTGCTTGAGGCGGTAGAGCCGATCCCAGACGACGTGGCGCGCCTGGGGGTCGAGGCCGGTCGTCGGCTCGTCGAGGAGGAGCACCTCCGGATCGTTCACGAGCGAGCGGGCGATCGTCAGCCGTCGCTTCATCCCGCCCGAGAGCGGCTCCACCTTGTCGTCCGCCCGCTCGGCGAGCTGGACGAAGGCGAGGAGCTCGTCGGCGCGGGCGCGAAGCTCTCGCCGCGGGAGGCCGAAGTAACGGCCGTAGACGACGATGTTCTCGCGGACGGTGAGGTCGGGGTCGAGCGTGTCGAGCTGGGGAACGACCCCGAGGCGCGCGCGGATGCGAACGCCGTCGCGCGCGGGATCGAGGCCGAGGACGCGGAGGGTGCCGCCGCTCACCGGCGAGACGCACCCGATCATGCGCATCGTCGACGTCTTCCCGGCGCCGTTCGGGCCGAGGAACCCGAACGACTCCCCACGCGCGATGTCGAAGTCGATCCCGTCGACCGCGACGAGGTGCCCGAAGCGCTTCACGAGACCCCGCGCGTGGATGAGCGGCTCGCCGTCCTGCCCTGCCATCGTCCGCGAACGGTAGAGGAACGCGATCGATCGGCCGGTGGTGGGCGAGATCCGCCGCGCCTCGTGCCGTCACACAGGCCGCTTCGCCGCGCGCGTCGCCTCGACGTCCCGCGCGATCTGCGCCACGAGCTCCTCCTCCGAGGGGAATGCCGCCTCATCGCGGAGGCGCTCCCAGAGCTCGACGAGGAGCCGCTCGCCGTAGAGATCGCCCTCGAAGTCGAGGAGGTAGGGCTCCACGCGTCGCTCGGTGCCGCCGTAGTGCGGGTTCGTCCCGATCGAGACGGCCGCCCGGTACCCCCGCGCCCATCCGGCGTAGATCCCGTACCTCGGGCACGCGAGCTCCGGGTCGAGACGGAGGTTCGCCGTCGGGTAGCCGAGCGTCCCTCCCCGCTGGTCCCCCGCGACGACGATCCCGTCGAGCTCCCAGGGCCGTCCGAGCATGCGCGCGGCCGCGACGACATCCCCAGCCCCGAGCGCACGGCGGATGGCCGTCGAGGAGACGTCCTCCACCTCCGAGGCGACGACGACCGCGAACCCGAGGCGCTCGAGCAGCGCGAGGTCGCCGGAGCGACGCACCCCGAACCGGAAGTCCGCCCCGCCGACGACCACCTCGACGCCGATCGCCCGCAGGTAGCGCTCGGCGAAGTCCTCCGGCGGCAGGCGTTGGAGCTCGGGGGTGAAGGCGGCGACGAGCGCCGTCTCGACGCCGGCCTCGGCGAGGAGCTCCAAGCGGCGCTCGAGCGTCGTCAGGAGCTCGACGCGGTTGCCGAGGGCGATGCGCGGATGCGGGTCGAAGGTGACGACCGTCGGCGCGAGCCCCGTCGCCCGCACCGCCTCGAGGACGGCTTGGTGGCCCCGATGGACCCCGTCGAAGCTCCCGACGGCGACCGCGCGCGGGCGCTTCGCGACCTCCTCGGGCTCGTGGACGATCTCCATCGGCCTCAGCGCAGGCGCGCGAGCGCGACCTCGACGGGGATGAGGCGCTCGTCGTCCGCCTCCTCGACGGCGAAGGGCCCGATCGCTGTTCGCCGCAGCTCGACGCAGTGACCTCCGAGCGCGTCGGCGATCGCCCGCACGTACGTGCCCGCCGAGACGAGGAGCTCGAGGCGAGCGACGCCGTCCTCGTAGGACCGAAGCTCGAGCTCGTGCACCGTGCTGCGCCGGAGCGGCATCTCGACGGCGACGCCGGCCCGATGGAGCCGGTACGCTCGCTCGCCTCCGATCTTCACCGCCGAGGCTGCCGGCACGCGGAGCTCGATCTCCCCACGCAGGCTGGCGAGCAGACGTTCGAGCTCCTCGCCGCTCGGGGGCTCGCGAGCTTCGATCACCTCCCCTTCGGGGTCGCCCGTCGCGGTGCGCGCGGAGAGGTCGATGGCGGTCCGGTAGCGCTTCTCGAGCCCGGCGAACCGCCCCTGGAGCTTCGTCGCGGCGCCCGAGAGGAGGAGGAGGAGGCCCGTCGCGAAGGGGTCGAGCGTCCCCGCGTGGCCGGTTCGCGCACCGGTCCGCCGACGGACGGCGGCAACGACGTCGAAGGAGGTCGGACCCGCGGGCTTGTCCACGAGGAGGATCCCGCTCGGCTCGAGCCCTCGCGGCACCATCACCCAGACGTGGTCGCAGCGAGCTGCGCGCGCACCTCGGAGACGATGAAGTCGACGAGCTCGTCCGGAGAGCGGTCGCTCGAGAAGCCGGCGGCCTGGCGGTGGCCGCCGCCACCGGACTTCCGCGCGATGACGCTCACGTCGATCTCGTCCACCGAGCTGCGCAGCGAGACCTTGCGCGCCGGCCCCCCGTCGCGCGGCGGCTCGCGGATGAGGCAGGAGACGAGCGCCCCCTCGACCGAGCGGAGGACGTCGATGATCCCCTCCGAGTACGGCTCCGTCGCTCCCACCTCCTCGAAGTCGGTCCGCAGGAGGTGGGAGACGACGATCTCCCCCCCTTCGAGCACGCGCGCCCGCTCGAGCGCCCGAGCGAGCAACTTGAGCTTCGCGAGCTGGACGTTCTCGTAGACGCCTTGGAACACGCGGTGGACGTCGGCGCCGGCCTCGACGAGGTCGGCCGCGAGGCGAAGCGCCTTCGGTGTCGTGTTCGCGTACTGGAAGCGCCCCGTGTCCGTGACGAGCGCCACGTAGAGCGCCTCGGCGATCTCCGGGGTGAGCTCGACAGCGAGCGCCCGGAAGACATCCGCGAGGACCTCCCCCGTCGAGGAGGCGTCGGGGACGACGAGGTTCACGTCGCCGAAGCGCGGGTTGTCATGGTGGTGGTCGATGTTCACGGTGAAGGGCGCTCGCTCGACGATGCCCGGCTCCGCGCCCACTCGAGCCGCGCTCGCGCAGTCGACCGCGACGAGCGTTCGCTCGCACGCGTCGTCGGGCAGCGCGCGCCGGAGCCCACGCGCTGGCAGGTCGAGGAAGCGGTACTCCCCGGGCAGCGGCGCGGGCCCGCCGAGGAACATCACCGCATCCTTGCCGAGCTGGGCGAGCGCAAGCTCCATCGCGAGCATCGATCCGAGCGCGTCCCCGTCGGGTGCCTCGTGAGAGGTGACGAGGAAGCGGTCGCGCGTCGCGAGCGCGTTCACGACAGCCTCGAGGTCAGCGTTCCGGGGCTCGGTCTCGGTCATCGTCGTCGCGGCCGGTGGCGGGGGCGAGCTCGTCGATCATGCGCGCGAGCCGAACCCCGCGCTCGACCGCGGGATCGTATGCGAACCGGAGCACCGGCGTGCTCCGAAGGCGGAGCTCCTTCGCGACGCGCCCCTGGAGGACGCCGTGCGCCGCCTCGAGGCCCTCGAGCGTCCGTGCCCGCTCCTCCTCCGACCCGAGGACGCTCACGTACACCGTCGCGACCGTCCTGTCGCGCGAGGACTCGACGCCGGTGACGGTGACGAAGCCGATGCGCGGGTCCTTGAGCGTCGGGATCGCGTCGGAGAGCACCTTCCGTATCGCCTCGTCGATCCGGCGCCGCCGCTCACCCGCCAGGGACGATCACCTCCCGCTCGGCGGAGAGGAGCTCGTACGCCTGCGAGGCGAGGTGTCGCTCGACTGCGTCGAGGAGCGCGTGGAGCTCCGCGTGCTCGCGCGCGACGCAGGCCACCGTCAGCCGCGACCGTTGCCAGCGGTCGTGGTGGTCGACCTCGGCCACGGCCGCGCCGAAGCGCTCGTGGAGCTGGGCCTTCGTCGAGCGCAGGTGGCGGCGCTTCCCCTTGAGCGATCCCGCGTCCGGGAAGCGGAGCTCGACCGAGAGGATGCCCACGTACCCGCTCGCCATCGCTCGAACAGACGCCTAGGGCTCCGGCGTCCCTGCGGCTCCGCTACTCGGCGCTCGGAGGCTCCGCCGGAGCGAGCTCGCCGCCGAGATCCGTGCGGACGACCTCCCGCGTCTCGTAGACCTCGAGCACGTCCCCCTCCTTCACGTCGTTGAAGCCGTCGAGGAGGATGCCGCACTCGAAGCCCTCGCTCACCTCCCGCACGTCGTCCTTGAAGCGCTTGAGCTGCGCGATCGCGGTCTCCTGGATGACCGTGCCGTCCCGCACGACGCGCACCTGGGCGCCCCGCCGGACGACGCCGCTCGTGACCATGCAGCCGGCCACGGTCCCGAGCCGTGACACCTTGAAGAGCGCCCGCACCTCCGCCTCCCCGAGCGTCTCCTCGGTCTGGACGGGCGAGAGCATCCCGACGAGCGCCTGCTCGATGTCCTCGGTGAGCTGGTAGATGACCCGGTACGTCCGGATGTCGACGCCCTCCCGCTCGGCGAGCGCCCGCGCGTCGGCGCTCGGACGGACGTTGAAGCCGACGACGAGGGCGTTCGACGCCGAGGCGAGGTTGACGTCGCTCTCCGTGATCCCTCCGACCCCGGTGTGGATGACGTTGACGCGCACCTCTGGATGCTGGATCTTCGCCAGCTCACCCACGAGCGCCTCCACCGAGCCCTGGACGTCTCCCTTGAGGACGATGTTCAGCTCCTTCACCTCCCCGGCCTGGAGATCGGCGTGGAGGGTCTCGAGCGACACCCGCCGTCGCGGACGCTGCGCGAGCTGCTCCCGCCGGAGCCG
>JAVQXS010000035.1:0-9902 GCA_033578065.1 Thermoleophilia bacterium | reverse complement strand
CAGAGCGCCGAACCTCCTCCCGTAACGCCCGGAGGAGCTCGTCGATGTCGACGGAAATCCCTGCAGCGACGGCAGTTTCTGCCTCGTCCGCCGGCATCCCGGCATTCTAGCCGGGTCGGTGGACCCGCCAGTAGGATCGCCCGGATGCGGGTCGGGATCTCCCTGCTCACGCTCTCGCCGGGGATCTCGGGGGGGAGCGAGACGTACGCCCGCAGCCTGGCGGCCGCGCTCGGCGAGGTCGGCGAGCTCTCGTACGTCGCGCTCGTGCCCGCCCGCGCGCCCGACTCGGCCGACCCCCTGCCGCGCGTGGAGGTGCGCGAGCCCGCAGGAGCCGGGCGCGGGCCGTCCCGCATCGTCGCGATGGCCCTTGCCGCGCGTCGCTGCCGCGCGCTCCCGTCCGCGCTCGCGTCGCTCGACGTTCTCCACTACCCGCTCACGGTCCCCATCCCGAGCACGAGGCTCCCGACCGCCGTCACCCTGCACGACCTCCAGCACCACGATCTCCCCACGCACTTCGACCGCCCCCGTCGCCTCTTCCGGAGACTCGCCTACGATCGCGCCGCGCGCTCCGCCGACGTCGTCATCGTCCCGAGCGAGTTCGTCCGCTCCCGCGCCCTCGAGCTCCTCGGGCTCGTCGCCGACCGCGTCCACGTCGTTCCCTTCGGGATCGACCACCGCCTCTTCCGCCCCGGCCGGACCGAGCGCGAGCCGCTCCTCCTCTACCCCGCCCGAGCATGGCCGCACAAGAACCACCGACGCCTGCTCGAGGCGCTCGTCCTGCTCCGCCGCTCGCAGCCGGACCTCCGACTCGTGCTCACAGGCGAGGGCCTCGAGACGCTCGAGCCGCTCCCGCCGGGGGTCGAGCGCCGCGGCCTCGTCACGGTCGCAGAGCTCGCGGACCTCTACCAGCGGGCAGCGTGCCTCGTCTACCCGAGCCTCTACGAGGGCTTCGGGCTGCCCCCGCTCGAGGCGATGGCGTGCGGCTGTCCGGTGGCAGCGACGAGCGCCGGAGCCGTCCCCGAGGTGTGCGGTGAGGCCGCCGTTCTCTTCGACCCTACCGACCCCGAGGCTATCGCCGCAGGGGTCGAGGAGGCGCTCGCGCGGGCGGACGAGCTCCGCGAGCGAGGCCTCGAGCGAGCCGCGCGCGCCACGTGGACGGCGACCGCCCGCCTCCACGAGCGCGCGTACCGTGCCGCCGCCGAGGGAGGCGACCGTCAGCCGAGCGCGCGCAGGTAGCTCCAGGACGTCCGCAGGCCACGGGGACGCGTGGCCGCGACGAGCAGGGCGTAGAGCGCGAGCCCCACGATCCCCGCTGCGGTCGAGCCGAGGAGGAAGGACGCAGGAGCGAACGCGAGTCCGGCGAGGGCGGCCACGCTCCCGCTCGCGAGGAGGATCCCGGGTACCGCTGCGCGCAGGGCGCCGAGGAGGCGGAGCAGGAGGCCGAGCGCGACGGCGGTCGAGAGCGCGAGCGCGAGCGCGAGCCCATCGAGACCGAGGAGCGCCGAGCCGAGGAAGGCGAGACCGACCTGGCCGGCGAGGAGCGCGACTCCGATCGCGGGGAGGGGGCTTGTCCGCCCTACGACGAAAGCGAGGGGGAAGGTGACATTCAGACCGACCGAGGCGACCATCCAGGGCGCGAGCACGACGACGAGCGCGGCCACCTCGCCGCCGACCTCGCCACCGTACGCGCTACCGAGCACCGCCTCGACGATCTCTCCGCCCGCGAGCGCGAGGACGCCCGTCGCCGCTCCCACGAGCACGAGCGCGATCCACGAGGACGCGATGACGTGGCGAGCCGCGCGGGCGGCGTCGAGGCCGACGCGCGCGAGCGGGGCCGAGGTGACGAGGCTGAGGGAGAAGGCGGCGACGGTGACGACGCTCGCTCCCGCGAGGTACGCGTAGCCGAAGCTCGTCGCCGCTCCTTCGCCGAGCCGCCCAGCGAACGGGAGGCAGACGACGTAGCAGAGCTGGAGCGCGACGGGAAGCGACGCGGCAGCGAGGAAGAGCCCGAGCCGGCTCGGGAACGGCGCCCCCCCTGGGCGGAGCGCGCGTGCTGGCATGCGGGTCGCGTACGCGCGCCAGACGAGACCGACCGTGGGAACGAGGAGGGCGACGGCGGCATTCAGCGCCATCCCCCAGGCGACGGTGACGATCCCCTCGGACCGAACCTCGAGCAGGATGAGCGCGAGGCCGGCTGCGCTGCCAGCGGCGTAGCCGACCGCCGCCGTGAGGTAGTCGTCGTACGCCGCGAGGCCGCTCGCCGCCAGCCCGGCGTAGAGGTGAGCAGCAGCCGCGGGAAGCATCCAGCGGAGCGCGTCGGCGGCAGCCACGCGAGCGTCGTCCGACGAGGCTCCCGTGAGCACGTGGGCGAGCGGGTCGGCGAGGAGCACGCCAGCGGCGGCGAGCGGGATGGCGAGGGCGGAGATGGCGAGAGCGAAGCTCGCGAGCTCGCTCGCGAGGCGCCGCTCCACCCGGGCACGCGAGAGCTCCGGAATGACTGCGATCCGAATCGCCTGCGCGGCGAGGACGACGACGACGAAGACGCCGTAGGCGGCGAAGAAGCCGTCCGTCTCGGCAGTGCGTCCGAACTCGCGCGCGATGACGACGCCGACGACCGCTGCGAGGAGCGTGACGACGAGGAGCGAGAGCGCCGTGAGCGCCCCGCTGGCGAGCGAGCCGAGTCCGAGCGAGGCGGTACCCTTGGCCACCGACGCGGAAGCGTACGCGCCATGCCCAACGACAGCCTCTGGACCGGAACGACGCTCGCCGAGCTGCGCCGTGAGCTCGGGGACGTCTACGAGGGCCGCACCGTGCTCGTGACGGGGGCGGATGGCTTCATGGGCTCGCACCTGACGGACGCGCTCGTCGAGCTCGGAGCGAACGTCCACGCGTTCGTGCGCGCGAACTCGAGCGGCGCGCTCAACAACATCGCGCACCTGCGCGATCGGCTGAAGGTCCACTTCGCCGACCTCACCGACCGGACGTCGGTCGACTACCTCGTGCGCGAGCTCCGAGAGGCGCCCGATCGGCCGTACGTCTTCCACCTCGGCGCGCAGGCGCACGTTGGCGAGTCCTGGCACCGGCCGTACGAGACGGTGGCCGCGAACGTCCTCGGGACGCTCAACCTCCTGCAGGCGATCGTCGACTGGGGACTCGAGATCGAGAAGTTCGACACCGCAGGCACGTCGGAGGAGTACGGCAACGTGCGCGACGACGTCGCCCACCAGCACGACTTCGACGACGCCGGCGGGCTCGTGCTCCACGAACGCTCGCCCATCAACCCGAAGTCGATCTACGCGACCTCGAAGGTCGCTGCCGACTTCCTCACGATGAACTACTTCGACGCGTTCGGCGTGCCGGGGGTCGTCACGCGGATGTTCAACAACTACGGACCGCGCCAGAACCCGCGCTACGTCACCGGGACGATCATCACCCAGGCGCTCACGCGCGAGATCGTCGAGCTCGGTCACCTCGAGCCGATGCGGGACTTCTGCTACTGCACCGACGGCGTCCGCGGCCACCTCACCGTCGCCGCCCGCGGCACGCCGGGAGACGTCTACGTCTACGGCCAGGGGCGGAACATCTCGATGCGGGACTGGGTCGACCTCATCCTCCGCATCGGCGAGGAGCACGGCTTCTGGCCCGGCGACCGCGAGGTCGTCTCCACCCCTGCGCGCTACCGCCCGGGAGCGAGCGAGGTCATGGCGCTCAAGGTCGGGCACGAGAAGCTCACCCGCGAGACGGGCTGGCAACCGAAGGTCACCTGGGAGGAGGGGATCCTGGAGACGATCCGCTGGTACGCGGCGAATCGGGAGCGTTGGATCGGGCGCGTGGACTGGCTTCCGACGGGGGCGCCCCTCACCGCGACGTGACGACGACGCTCGTCACCGGTGGCGGGGGATTCCTCGGCTCGCACCTCGTCGAGCGTCTCGAGCGCGAGGGCCACGAGGTCGTCGTCGCCCGCCGCGCCGACTACGACCTCACGTCGATGGACGACACCGCCCGGCTCTTCGACGAGGCGCGGCCCGAGCTCGTCTTCCACCTCGCGGCCGAGGTCGGCGGGATCGGGGCGAACCGCGCGAACCCGGGTCGCTACTGGTTCGCGAACCTCATGATGGGCGCGCACGTCCTCGAGCAGGCACGCCTCCACGGGACGAGGAAGCTCGTGCTTGTCGGCACGATCTGCTCGTACCCGAAGCTCGCCCCCGTCCCCTTCCGCGAGGACGATCTCTGGGCCGGCTACCCGGAGGAGACGAACGCCCCCTACGGGATCGCGAAGAAGACCCTCCTCGTCGGCGCGCAGGCGTACCGCCAGCAGTACGGCCTGAACGCGATCACCCTCCTCCCGGTGAACCTCTACGGGCCCCGGGACAACTTCGATCTCGAGACCTCGCACGTCATCCCCGCGCTCATCCGGAAGATGCTCGAGGCCCGGGCGGAAGGACGGGAGGAGATCGTGCTCTGGGGAGACGGGTCGCCGACGCGGGAGTTCCTCTACGTCGAGGACTGCGTCGAGGGACTCGTCCTCGCCGCTGAGCGCTACGACGATCCGGACCCGGTGAACCTTGGAACCGGCGAGGAGATCACGATCCGCGACCTCGCCGCCCTCGTCGCCCGTATCACCGGCTTCGGGGGAACGATCCGCTGGGACCGGACGAAGCCGAACGGGCAGCCGCGCCGTCGCCTCGACACCTCACGGGCAGCGGAGCGCTTCGGCTTCCGCGCCCGGGTGCCGCTCGAGGAGGGGATCGCGCGGACGGTCGCCTGGTACCGAGAGCACGCCGCAGCCGCGGCGTCGCGCTGAGCTCGGTGCGCGTCGCGAGCGCGACGATGGTGGTCGCTCAGGAAGCGGCGAGCGTCGCCGATCGGCTCCTCGCGCGCCCGCGTGCGGTGCTCGCGTCGCTCGTTGGAGCCCAGCTCCTGGGCACGCTCGCCCTTGCCGCCACGGCGCAGCGGAACGGCTGGGTCTTCTACCAGGGCGGCGATCAGATCGGGCTCGCGACCACGGGGTGGCTCCTCGGTCGCCTCGAGCTCCCGCCAACCGTGACCTCGTACCTGTGGCCGCTCGTGCTCGCGCCGATCACGTGGCTCACGGGGCCGACGTACCTCCAGGCACTTCCCGTGCTCGTCTCCCTCCAGGTGCTCGTGCTCGCCCCCCTCGCCCTCCTCTGCGTGTACGGGATCGCGGCCCACATCGGGGGGAGGCTCCTCGGCTACTGGGCAGCGCTCCTCTGGGTCGCGGCGCCCTTCGCCGTCATCCCGCTCTTCGTCGAGCGCTACGAGGAGCGCTGGGTCGACCAGTTCCTCCCGCAGGCGCTCGGGCTGACGGCGATGGCGGACTTCCCATCCATGGTCGTGCTCCTCGCCGCGGCGCTCTTCCTCGTGCGCTCGCTCCCCGGCGACCGGCTCACGGATGCAGCGCTCGCAGGGATCCTCGCGGGAGCGGCGGGAGGCCTGAAGCCGGCGAACTACCTCTTCCTCGGAGGCGCCGTCCTCGCGTACGGAGCTGCGCGCCGGTGGCGAGAGGGGATCGTCTTCGCAGGCCTCGTCGGAGCGAGCGTCGCCGTGCTCGCCTTCTGGAAGGTGCGGGGACTGGGGACGCTCCCCGTACTTGCGCTCGAGCAGGCGCACCTCGCCGCGAGCGCGGTCGCGCCGCTCGCGCTCGACCTCGACCTCGAGCGCTACTTCGACCTCAGCCTCGACCACTGGCGCCGCCAGATGGACGAGCTGCGGGAGTTCTTCTGGGGCCCGCGGGTCGCGCAGTGGGCGCCGTTCGCGGGAGCGCTCGCCATCCTCCGCGTCCGACGTGGAGCGATCGCCGCGCTCCTCGGCGGCTGGCTCGCCGCCTTCCTCGTCGTGAAGGGCTTCTCGCCCCGGGCGAGCATCGAGTCGAACACCTTCTGGCGGCTCCTCATGCCTGCCTGGCCGGCGTACCTCCTCCTCCTCGCCGCCATCCCGCTCCTCGTGCCGACGCTCGCGCGCAGGCTCGGGGAGCGGCTGCGCACCCCCTCATCCCGACCGGCCCGCTTGCGTTGGGTTGCGCTCGCCGCGACCTCCACCCTCGCGCTGCCCGTCGCCGCGACGGCGACGGCGACCCGGATCGCCCCTCCGGATCCGCCGGCGATCGTCCAGGAGTTCCCGAACGGGACGACGATGCTCACGCCCATCGACGAGGGGTTCACGCTCGCGCTCGAGCGGACGGGAGACGGAGTCACGATCCGCTGGCGAGAGACCGCCCGCTGGCGCGCCCGCGTCTTCTACCGCGTCTACCGAGCGGACGGCTCCGACTCCGACCTCCGCTGCGTGACCGAGGGAGGCGTCGCCTGGAACTGCTTCCTCGGTGGCACGTCCCTGGCGACGACGCGCGAGCGCGAGCTCGTCGATCGGGATGCTGCCCCGGGAGCGATCTACCGAGTGGGCGTCGCGACGAACTGGGCGGACGACCCGACGGCGGGAGACGTCTTCGCCTTCAGCCGTCCGGCGGTTGCTCCTCCCTAGCCTTCCGCCGGAGGCGCTCCTCGAGGAGCGCGATCCGCTGCGCGAGCTCGACGTTCTCGTCGGTGAGCCGCGAGAGGACGGTCGAGTAGTGGAGGAGGACGAGGAGGATGAAGAGCGTCGCCACGGCGAAGAGGACGGCAGGCGGGTAGCTCGTCACCCCGAGCCAGCCCGCGACGGTGTTCAGCCCGCCCCGCCAGGCGGAGAGGACGAGGAGCACGATCCCGGTCGCGAGCCAGAGGAGCGCGTAGCGCTCCTTCAGACGTCGCCCGCGAACGAGCTCGAGGACGACGAGGACGAGGAGCACGGAGGCGATGACGCCGATGATCGAGACGCGGATCGGCGTCACGAGGAGGCTCCCTCGACGCGCGGGTAGCGGCGGAGGCTGGCCACGAGCAGGGCGAGCATGACCTTCACGATGTAGTAGAGGGAGCGGAGGAAGGTGATCGAGGAGGCGCCGGTCTCGCGCTCGCGCATCGCGACCTGGACCTGCGCGAGACGCAGCCCGCTGCGGAGCGCGACGAGGGTCGCCTCGACCTCCGGGTAGTCGTGCGGGTACTCGGCGGCGAAGAGCTCGATCCCGCGGCGGTCGAGGGCGACGAAGCCGGAGGTCGTGTCCGTCACGCGGTGCCCGCCGAGGAGGGAGACGAGGCGGGCGAAGACGCGGATCCCGATGCGCCGCGCGAGCGGGGGGCGGTACGAGCCCGTGCCGTCGACGAAGCGCGAGCCGACGACCATGCTCGCCTCCCCACGCTCGAGGGGCGCGAGGAGCCTCGGGAGCTCGCCCGCGTCGTGCTGACCGTCGCCGTCGAGGCGGACGGCCACCTCGTAGCCCTCGTCCCGTGCGTAGCGGAGCCCCGTCTGGACGGCTCCGCCGATCCCGACGTTGAACGGGAGCCGGAGGACCGTCGCCCCCGCCTCCTCGGCGACGGCGGCGGTCTCGTCCGTGGAGCAGTCGTCGACGACGACGACGTCGATGGGAAGCCGGGTCGCTCGGATCTCCTCGACGACGCGCCCGATCGCGCCGGCCTCGTTGAGCGCGGGGACGACGGCGAGGATTCGACCTCTCACGCAGCAACCCCCGCCTCGAGGCCGACGAGCTCGAGGAGCCGTCGCGCCCGATGGGTGTACGTATGCTCGTCGAGGACGCGCTCGCGAGCTCGACGTCCCAGCTCCTGCGCTTGCGCGGGATCGGCGACGAGTTCCCGGTAGGCGGCGACCGCCTCCTCCGCGCTCTCGACGACGACGAGCTCCTGCCCTGGCTCGAGCCAGCGCTCGATCCCGGCGTGCGGGTTCGAGACGATCGCCGCCCCGCAGGCAGCGAGCTCGAAGGGACGGGCGGTCGACGACCCGGGGACGGTCGCATGCGGTCGCCGCGTCATGTTCACGTTCACCCGAGCCGCGGAGATCGCGCGAGCGAAGACGTTGAAGGGGATGTCTCCGAGCAGCCGCGCGCTCCCGGTGTCGCCCTGGAAGTCGAGGCCTCCGAGGGCGATGTCGAGCTCGGGCGCAAGGCGCGAGGGCTCGCCGATCATCCGCTTCATCCAGTCGCGGCGGAACTTGTCCCCGTAGCCGTAGAAGAAGACGTCCACCTCCTTCTCGACCGCCCGGGGGGCGAAGAGCTCCGGGTCGGCGGCCCAGAAGAGCGCCTCCGCTCGGCGTGCGCCGAGCTCGAGGAGGCGCGGGATGCCTCCCTCCGAGTTCGAGAGCACGAGGTCGTACTCCCAGGGATCGGCGCCGTGGTAGGGGTTGAAGCCCGTGTCCATCCCCCCGAACTCCGGCAGGCTCATCGGCACGTCGCCGTCGTAGAAGACGACCGGGATCGAGAAGCGCTCGCGGAGCGCCGTGGGCACGCCCCGAAGGTGCGCCATCGGAACCGTGAAGACGAGGACGGCATCGGGCCGCTCGCGCTCGATGAGCCGCTCGAGGTGGCGCTGCCAGCGCGGCGTGACGAAGCGGCGGATCGTCTCGCGCGTGAGCCGGTCGAAGGCGGACTCCTGCGGGCTCGCCTCGTCCCGACGGAGGTGGCGGTCGCCCTTGAGCCGGGCGAGGGCGTCGCGCAGCGCCTGGTACGACTCACCCTCGCGGTAGGCCGGGTTCGGCGCCGTGCGCCACCAGGGCGACTCGACCGGACGCCCGCGGTAGGGCGTGACGACGAGGTCGACGCCCGCCTCGTACATCCCCTTCCAGAGCTGCCACCAGGCGGGCGTGCAGCCGTAGCGGAAGTCGAGATCGATCGCCGAGGCGACGGCGAGGATGCGGGGGGGCCGCATCAGTACGCGCCCCGTCCGGTGAGGACGGCGGGGATCGTCCGCGCGAGGATCGTGATGTCGAGCCAGATCGACCAGTTCTCGATGTACGTGAAGTCGAGCCGGACGAGATCGTCGAACGAGAGCCCCGACCGGCCGGAGATCTGCCAGAGGCCCGTCATCCCCGGGAGCACGGCGTAGCGAGCGCGGTGCCAGTCCTCGAGGAGGCGGTAGTCGCGGAGGGGGAGCGGCCGCGGACCAACGAGGCTCATCTCGCCCCGCAGCACGTTCACGATCTGCGGGATCTCGTCGAGCGAGAAGCGCCGGAGGACGCGCCCGACCCGAGTCACGCGCGGATCGTCGCGGATCTTGAAGAGCGCGCCCTCCGCCTCGTTCAGCTCCTCGAGCTCGGCCTGGCGCTCGGCCGCGTCCGCGACCATCGTCCGGAACTTCAGCATGCCGAACTCGCGCTCGCCCACGCCCACGCGGCGGTCGACGTAGAGGACGGGGCCCCGCGACTCGAGCTTCACCGCGAGCGCGACGAGGAGCCAGAGCGGGAGGAAGAGGAGACCGACGAGGGCGCTCGCGACGACGTCAAAGGTCCGCTTCACCGCCCAGTCCCAGCCACTGAGGACCGGCGGGCGGAGCTCGAAGAGCGGTACCCCGTGGCCGGGGACGTACTCCCCCCGCTGGACGAGGAGCTCCGTCGTCTCGGGAGCGACGCGCACCTTCACGCCGTGTCGGTGTGCGAGCTCGACGATGTCGAGGACCTCGCGCTCCGAGAACCCACCCTCAGCGAGGATCACCTCGTCAGGGGTCGTCTCCTCGAGGACGCGCGCGAGCTCGGCGCGCCTGCCCAGGAGGGTGAGGTCTGGCTCGGGCTCCTCGGCGACGAGCCCAAGGAGCTCGTAGCGGATCCCCGAGCGGGAGGCGATGAGCCCCTGGCGCAGGCGAGCCACGGCCTCCCCTTCGCCGACGAGGACCGCACGCCGCCGCGCCCCCAGGGCGCGCAGGACCTCGAGCGCCGCCGACTCGTAGGCGGCGCGCAGGAGCCCGATCGTGAGCGCGGCCGTGACGACCGCGGTGGGGATGAGCCCGCTCGTCGTGAAGTCGTACCCCGTGCCGAGCCCGAACGCGAGGACGGCGAGCGCGACGACG
>JAVQXS010000034.1:0-10087 GCA_033578065.1 Thermoleophilia bacterium | reverse complement strand
TGACGTCGCCTTCGAGGGCGTCCACTGGAGCGCCCTCGAGCCGCTCGTCGCGCCGCTGCCCTCGGCTCGCTACGCCGTCGCCCACGCCGAGGAGGGCTACACGGCGAACGTCCCGATCGAGCTCCTCCGCCACCCGCTCTCTGTGCTCGCGACCCACGCCGACGGAGAACCGCTTCCGCCCGAGCACGGCTGGCCGCTCCGCCTCGTGATCGCGGGGAAGTACTTCTGGAAGAGCGCGAAGTGGCTCCGCAGGATCGAGCTCACCTCGGACGACCGGCCAGGCTTCTGGGAGCGCTACGGCTACTCGAACGACGCCGACCCCTGGCGCGAGGAGCGGTATGCGTTCTGAAGAGACGCGCGGCGAGATGGGAGCACGCCGTACGCCTCGCCGCCACCGCCACGCGCGCTGGCCGATCTCCGACGGGACAAGCTCGCAGACGTCACCGTGTCGCGCGCGCAAATCCCTCGAACGAGGGACGAGGACATGGGAGGACGTGCCGACACCGTGAGCAACCCATCCTCCCCAGTTCTTCCCCCCTCCGAGCGGCCGCCCCGCGGCCGCTCTCTCGTCTCGGGAGCACGCTGCCGAGGAGCGTCCGCCGAGCGCAGAGCTCCTGAGCGGAACCGACGAGCGCTCCTCCGGTGGGGGCCGCTCGCGGCGGAGGCGACGGACGCCGAGGGGCCGGCGAGCCGGCCCCTCGTCGTCCTTGGGGAGGGGGAGAGCGGACCTAGAAGTCCATCCCGCCGCCGGGCATCCCGGCCCCGGCCTTCTCCGGCTCGGGCATCTCGGCGACGACCGCCTCGGTCGTGAGGATGTTCTTCGCGATCGACGCGGCGTTCTGGAGCGCCGAGCGCGTGACCATCGTCGGATCGATGATCCCGGCCTTCACGAGATCCTCGATCTGCTCGGTCTCGACGTTCAGGCCCTCGCCCCTCTTCGCAGCGCGGACCTTGTCGATGACGACGGAGCCCTCGAGGCCCGCGTTCTGCGCGAGCTGGCGGAGCGGCTCCTCGAGCGCCCGGATGATGATCTGCGCGCCCGTCCGCTCGTCGCCCTCGAGCGTATCGAGGAGCGAGCGGACCGCGTCGGCCGCGTTGAGGAGCGCGACGCCGCCGCCCGGCACGATGCCCTCCTCGAGCGCCGCGCGCGTCGCCTGCAGCGCGTCCTCGACGCGGTGCTTCTTCTCCTTCATCTCCGTCTCGGTGGCAGCGCCGACCTTCACGACGGCGACCCCGCCCGAGAGCTTCGCGAGCCGCTCCTGGAGCTTCTCGCGGTCGAAGTCGGAGTCGGTGTTCTCGATCTCCTGCTTGAGCTGCTTGATGCGGGCCTTGATCGCCTCGGGATCGCCGGCGCCGTCGATGATCGTCGTCGAGTCCTTGTCGACGACGACCTTGCGCGCGCGGCCGAGCTGCGAGAGCTTCGTGTTCTCGAGCTTGAGGCCCATCTCCTCCGTGATCACCTCGCCGCCGGTGAGGATGGCGATGTCCTCGAGCATCCGCTTGCGCCGATCACCGAACCCTGGAGCCTTCACGGCGACAGCGGTGAACGTCCCGCGGAGCTTGTTGACGACGATGGTCGCGAGGGACTCGCCCTCGACGTCCTCGGCGACGATGAGGAGCGGCTTCCCCGCCTGGATGACCTGCTCGAGCACCGGCAGGAGGTCCTTCACCGCGCCGATCTTCTGGTTCGCGATGAGGACGTACGGCTCCTCGAGCACCGCCTCCATGCGCTCGGCGTCCGTGATCATGTACGGGCTGAGGTAGCCCTTGTCGAACTGCATCCCCTCCGTGAACTCGAGGTCGAGGCCGAACGTCTGCCCCTCCTCGACGTTCACGACGCCGTCCTTGCCGACCTTCTCGATCGCGTCGGCGATGACGTCGCCGATCTCCCGCTCGCGGGAGGAGATGGTCGCGACCCGAGCGATGTCCTCCTTGCCGGAGACCTCGGTCGACTGCTCCTTGAGGTTCTCGACGACCGCGTCGACGGCCTTCTCGATGCCGCGCTTGAGCGCCATCGGGTTCGCGCCCGCGGCGACGTTCTTCAGACCCTCCCGCACGATCGCCTGCGCGAGCACGGTGGCGGTCGTCGTCCCGTCGCCCGCGACGTCGTTCGTCGCCGTCGCGACCTCCCGGACGAGCTGCGCGCCCTGGTTCTCGAACGGGTCCTCGACCTCGATCTCGCGGGCGATCGTGACGCCGTCGTTCGTGATCGTCGGCGCGCCGAACTTCTTGTCCAGCACGACGTACCGGCCCTTCGGGCCCAGCGTCACCTTCACCGCGTCGGCGAGGATGTTCACGCCGCGCTCGAGCGCCCGGCGCGCGTCCTCGTTGAACTTCAGCTCCTTGTGAGCCATCTGCCTCGTTCCCTCCTTGTGCGTCCTAGACGGCTGCGCGGTCGCCGACGACCTTCGCCAGGACGTCCGACTCGCGCAGGATGAGTACCTCGTCGGTGCCGAGCTTGACCTCCGTCCCGCCGTACTTCGAGAAGATCACCTCGTCACCGACCTCGATGTCCATCTTGATGTACTCCCCGTCCTCGTCCCGCGGGCCAGGTCCGACAGCGAGCACCCTGCCCCGCTGCGGCTTCTCCTTCGCGGTGTCGGGGAGCACGATCCCGCTCGCCGTCGTCTCCTCCTCCTCGAGGACCTCGACGATCAAGCGGTCGCCCAGAGGCTGCAGCTCCATACGCAGAGACCTCCTTGGTTCCGAGTTTGTGACACTCCTGGCACTCTAGACCCTCGAGTGCCAACGGCACGATAGCACGCCGGAATCGCCGTTTCAAAGAGAATGTGAGCCTCCACGACGCAGATATTGCCTCCCCGATGGGTGCCAGGTCGCACAAAGCCCCGGCTCGGCGCGAGATCTCGGCCGGCGCGGTGCTCGTGCGGCGGATGCGCGGTCGCTACTGGGCGGCAGTCGTGCGCTCCCGCGGCCGCCCGCCGGGGACGTGGGCGCTCCCGAAGGGTCTCGTCGACCCGGGCGAGAGCCCAGCCGAGACGGCGCTCCGTGAGGCGTACGAGGAGACGGGAGTGCGCGCGCGCCTCGGCCCGAAGCTCGGCGACGTGCGCTACGTCTACTCCTGGCAGGGGGAGCGCGTCTTCAAGATCGTGAGCTTCTACCTCGCGTTCGCCCAGCGCGGTCGGATCGGCGCCGTTCCGCCGGGGATGGAGACGGAGATCGCCGAGGCGCGCTGGCTCCCCCTCGACGAGGTCCCTCGGCTCCTCGCCTACCGCGGCGAGCGCGAGATCGCGGCGAAGGCCCGCGAGCTCCTTGCGGCTCAGGCCGACGCCGTATGATTGCGGCCGCCGTGCCCAGCTACGCCCTCAACTTCTACAACCCCGCCGTCGCCGACCAGCTCCGTACCGGGCGCAAGACGGCGACCATTCGGCTCGGTGACAAGTCCGGCAAGTACCGGAAGGGGATGATCGTCACCGTCCTCTGCGGAGCTCGCTACGGCCAGCGCGAGCGGATCTTCGACGCCGTCATCGACAAGGTCGAGGTGAAGCCGCTCGGCGAGCTCTCGCCCCGTGACATCGAGCACGACAACCCGCTCCTCAAGCGGGTCGACGAGCTCCAGCGCTTCCTGAGCCAGCTCTACAACCGCGAGGTCTCCGAGGACGACATCGTGACGGTGATCCGCTTCTCCCAGATCGTGAACGGCTGACGCTCAGGCGAGCCACCAGACGAGCACGGCTACGACGGCGATCGTCGCGAGGCCGATCGCGACCTTCGCGACGATCGGAAGCCCCTTGAGCCACGCCCAGGCCTGCGCCACCGGCGCGTAGGCGCGCGCCGCCCAGTCGTGCTCGAGCGCGAGCAGCCGCAGACCCAGAAGCAGCGACGGGAAGCCGACCTCTGGGAGTGGGACGAGGAGGAGGACGCCGACGCCACCGGCGAGCCACCCGCCGGCGAGCGTCAGGCGCCGAGCGCTCGCCGAGCGTGCCCGGTGGCGCGCCCGAGCCGCGCTCAGCCACCCTGGGACACCGGACGAGGTCACCGCCCTGAGCGCCGGATCCTCGTCCCGAAGAGCTCCGGCGCCCGCACCTCCTCCCCGCAGCCCTCGCAGGTGACCGCGAACGCCGAGGCGATCGGCGCTCCGCAGGCGGGGCAGCGCCTGCGGAGCTCCCCGCCGCACGCCGGGCACGCCGCGGGAAGCTCGCCCTCGTGCTCGAGGAAGTAGCGCTGCGTGTGCCCGCAGCGGAGACAGAACGCCACCCAGTCACCAAGCGTCCTGCGGCGCTCCTCCTGGATCCAGCTCCGGCGCGTGCCCATCGGCAGGCACTGTAGACAGACCCCTTCGTTAGAGTGATCTCGACGCCAGCGACGAGGGAGAGCCCCATGGCTGTACGCGAAGCTGAGCCTCTGAGCTCGCTCCAGGAGGTGAGGGAGGCTGGCCTCGACCGCGAGGACCTCCTCGGCATCTACCGGAACCTCCTCATCACCCGCGGGATCGAGGAGCGCGGTCACATCCTCTACAAGCAGGGCAAGATCCCCGGCTCGTTCTACACGGGGCGCGGGAACGAGGCCGCTGCCGTCGGAGTCGCGACCGCGATGGGCCCGAACGACGTCGGCACGCCGCTCCACCGCGACATGGGCGTGCACGTCGTGCGCGGAACGGAGCCGTGGCGGATCTTCGCGCAGTACATGGGCCGCGAGGGAGGACCGACGCGCGGCCGGGACGGGAACGTGCACATGGCGCTCGCCGAGCTCGGCCTGTACACGATGGTGAGCCACCTCCCGGCCATGCTGCCTGTGGCGACGGGCATGGCGCTCGCCTTCAAGATCCGCGGCGACCACCGCGTCGCCGTCGGCTGGTTCGGGGAGGGCGCGGCCGCTCGAGGGGACACGCACGAGAGCATGAACCTCGCAGGAGTGCGTCGGCTCCCCATCGTCTTCGTGTGCGACAACAACCAGTGGGCGTACTCGACGCCCACGTACCTCTCCTACCCCGTCGAGCACATTGCCGACCGCGCCGCCGCGTACGGGTTCGAGGGCGTCGTCGTCGACGGCACGGACGTCCTCGCCGTCTACCGCGAGGCGAAGCGAGCGATCGAGAAGGCGCGCGCGGGCGGCGGCCCGACGCTCCTCGAGTGCGTGACCCTGCGGATGGAGGGGCACGCCGTGCACGACGACGCCTTCTACGTCCCGAAGGAGCTCTTCGAGCGCTGGTCCGAGCACGATCCGATCGAGCGCTTCCGCGCCTGGCTGTACGAGCACGCCGCCCTCACGGAGACGGAGGAGGACGAGATCGTCTCGGGCGTCAAGCGGCTCCTCAACGACGCGCTCGAGCGCGCGGAGGAGTCGCCGCTCCCCGACCCGGCCACGCTCGAGGAGGGCGTCTTCGCGTCGCCGGAGGACCTCGACGCCCCGCACCACAAGTAGGCGAGCGCGATGGCCGAGCTGACCTACATCCAGGCGATCTCGGAGGGGCTCCGGCAGGAGATGCGCCGCGACCCGCGCGTCTTCGTCCTCGGCGAGGACGTCGGCGTCTACGGCGGCGCCTTCAAGGTGACCCTCGGCTTCCAGGAGGAGTTCGGGCCCTGGCGCGTCATCGATACGCCCCTCTCGGAGACGGCGATCGTGGGCGGCGCGACGGGAGCCGCGCTCATGGGTCTTCGCCCCGTAGCGGAGATGCAGTTCGCGGACTTCGTCTCCTGCGCCTGGGACCACCTCGTGACGGTGGCAGCGAAGCAGTTCTTCCGCGCCCGGACGCCGATCCCGATCGTCGTGCGGCTCCCGTCGGGCGGCGGCTTCTCGGGTGGCCCGTTCCACTCGCAGAACCCGGAGAGCTCCTTCGCGCACATCCCCGGGCTCAAGATCGTCTGTCCCGCGACCCCTGCAGACGCGAAGGGGCTCCTCGCGACGGCGATCGAGGATCCGAACCCCGTGCTCTTCTTCGAGCACAAGCACCTCTACCGGCGGATCAAGGCGGAGGTACCCGAGGAGCGGTACACGATCCCCTTCGGTCAGGCGCGAACGCACCGACCCGGGGACGACGCCGTCGTCGTCACCTGGGGGGCGATGGTGCACACGGCGGCGGAGGCGGCCGAGCGGCTCGCCGGCGAGGGGTACGAGGTCGAGGTGCTCGACCTCCGGACGCTCATCCCCTGGGACGAGGAGCGCGTGCTCGAGAGCGTGCGCCGGACGTCGAAGGTACTCGTGCTCCACGAGGACACGCGAACGGGCGGCTTCGGCGCCGAGATCGCGGCGACGATCGCGGAGAGGGCGTTCGAGCACCTCGACGCTCCCATCGTTCGCGTCGCAGCGCCCGACACGCCAGTGCCCTTCTCGCCACCGCTCGAGAAGGCGTTCATCCCCCAAGTCGAGGACGTCGTGCAGGCCCTACAGGAGCTCCTCGCCTACTGAGCGAGGGGCCAACGAGGAAGGAGAGAGAACGGTGTCGACCGAGACGCAGATCGAGGTGGTGATGCCCCAGATGGGCGTCTCCGTCTCGGAGGGCACGATCACGAAGTGGCTGAAGCAGCCCGGCGATCCCATCGCCCGCGACGAGCCGCTGCTCGAGATCTCGACCGACAAGGTCGACACCGAGGTGCCGAGCCCGGGCGAGGGCGTCCTCGCGGAGATCCTCGTCCAGGAGGGGGAGACGGTCGAGGTCGGCACGGTGATCGCCCGCATCGGCGCCGCAGCCGCGCCCGCTCCCCCGACAGGACCCGCCGCCGCGCCAGCACCTCCCCTCGCGCCCGTCGCGGCTCCTCCCGAGCCTCCTCCTGGGTCGGTCGAGCCAGGACCCGTCGTCTCGGAGCGAGGGCCGGAGGCTCCCGCTGACGAGTGGGCGGCGACCGACAACGGGAAGAGGTTCATCTCGCCGGTGGTGGCGCGGATCGCCGCGGAGCACGGGGTCGATCTCGCCGTCGTTCCCGGGACAGGCACCGGAGGCCGGGTGACGAAGAAGGACATCCTCGCCTACATCGCTTCCCGAGCTCCAGCTCCGCCCGAAGAGCCGGGACTAGCGACGGAGCCAGCGCCCGCTGCGGTCGCGACCCCCGCGCCGCCTCCTCCGGCGCAGCCCCCGCCCGCTCCAGCCACGAGCGCGCCTGCCGCGCCGCCTTCGCCCGCCCCTCCAGCCGCCCCGGAGCCCCTCCAGGCCGCGCCAGGCGAGGCGCTCGAGCCGATGAGCGCGATGCGGCGCGGGATCGCCGAGCACATGCGCCGCTCGCTCGACACAGCCGCCCACGTCACGAGCGCGATCGAGGTCGACATGTCGCGCGTCGTCGCACTCCGGCAGAAGCTCAAGCCACAGGTGGAGCGCGACCACGGAGTCAACCTCACGTACCTCGCCTTCATCGCCCGCGCCGCGGTCGACACGCTCGCCGACTACCCGTGGATCAACGGCGAGATCCGCGACGATCAGATCGTCACGCGCAGCTTCGTCAACCTCGGCATCGCGGTCGAGCTCGCCGAGGGGAAGGGCCTCATCGTGCCGGTGCTGCGGAACGCCGAGACGCTCAACCTCCTCGGGATCGCGAAGGGCATTGCCGACCTCGCGCAGCGAGCGCGGGGGAAGAAGCTCCTCCCCGACGAGGTGCAGGGCGGAACCTTCACGATCACGAACCCAGGGAGCTACGGCACGTTCCACGGGACACCGATCATCAACCAGCCGCAGACGGCGATCCTCGGGACGTACGCGGTCGTGAAGCGCCCCTGGGTCGTGCAGGACGAGCTCGGCAACGACGTGATCGCGATCCGGCCGATCATGAACCTCACGCTCACGTACGACCACCGTCTCGTCGATGGCGCGCTCGCCGGCCGCTTCCTCCGCGACCTGCGCGAGAAGCTCGAGGTCTGGGACGAGGCCGCGTACTAGCGTCATGGCAGTTCGCACAGGGAGCTGCCTCTGCGGTGGAGTCCGCTTCGAGATCACCGAGCCCTTCGAGCACGTCGGCGCCTGCCACTGCACGAGCTGCAAGAAGATCTCGGGCGGGGGCGGGACGGTGAGCGGCCGCGTCCGGACGCAGGCCATCCGCATCCTCGCGGGCGCGGAGCTCCTCACCCGCTACCAGCCGGAGGAGGGCTCGGCGAAGACGTTCTGCTCGGCGTGCGGGACGAACCTCTTCGGGGGTAGCTGGCCCGATCGTCCGACGACGCCGGTGCGGCTGCCGACGCTCGACGAGCCGTACGAGGGTCGGGTCGAAAGCCACATCTTCGTCCGCTCGCTCGCTCCCTGGGAGGTGCTCCCCGACGACGGAGCGGAGCGCTACGACACCCTCCCGTGAGACGCAGCGCGTACCTCCTCCAGCTCGGGCTCGTCCCGTACGACGAGGCGCTCGAGCTCCAGCGCTCCTTGGCGGGAGCGGTCTCGCAGAGGGCGATCCCGGAGACGGTCGTCTTCCTCGAGCACCCGCCGGTCGTGACGATCGGCCGACGGACCGAGCGCGCTCGAGAGCTCCACCTCCCCGAGAGCGCCGAGGTCGCCGTCCACGAGACCGACCGAGGCGGCCGCTCCACGTACCACGCGCCTGGGCAGCTCGTCTCCTACCCGATCCTCGACCTGCGAAACCACGGCAAGGACGTGAAGCGCTACGTCCGCGACCTCGAGGAGGCGCTCATCCGGACGCTCGCGGCCTTCGACCTCGAGGCGACCCGGTACGAAGGCCTGACCGGCGTCTGGCTCCCTCCCGACGGAGGCCAGGGGCCACGCAAGATCGCCTCCATCGGCGTCCACGTCTCCCGTTGGATCACGACGCACGGGTACGCGCTCAACGTCGACCTCGATCCAGCGCCCTTCACCGAGTGGATCACCGCCTGCGGGCTCGAGGACGCGCAGTTCACGACGATGGCGCGCGAGCTCGGTCGGTCGCTCACGGTCGACGAGGTACGGCCGGTCGCGGTCGAGGCGATCGCGGAGGTCTTCGAGCTCGACCTCGAGGAGCTTCCCGCCGAGGAGGGCGCGGGCCTCTGGCCCCAGCCGATCCACGTCTCCCTCGCAGGTCGCTGACCGACTCCCGGGATCGTCGGGGGCGTCGAGGACAGCGGGAGCGCTCGCTCCTCGCCGAGCGGATGGCAGACGAGGATCGGAGCGCTCGCCCGTCGCCACCTCTCCACCGCCCGCCCCCTCGCTGCGACGCGTTCGCCCCCGTCCCCTAGACTCAGGGCGTGCAGAGGTCGCTCCCCGTCCTCGAGGGCGCGCGCCGGCCGGAGTGGATGAAGGTGCGCGCGCCGCGCGCGGGCTCGCGCTACTTCGAGGTGCGCAGCCTCCTCCGGGAGGGGCACCTGCACACGATCTGCGAGGAGGCGCGCTGCCCGAACATCGGGGAGTGCTGGGGGCGAGGGACGGCGACCTTCCAGATCCTCGGCGACGTCTGCACGCGCGCCTGCCGCTACTGCGACGTCACCTCGGGCCGCCCCGATGGCCCGCCTGACCCGCTGGAGCCGCTCCGGCTCGCGCAGGCAGCAGCGCGGATGCGCCTCTCCCACGTCGTCGTCACCTCCGTCGATCGCGACGACCTTCCCGACCGCGGCGCAGGCCACTACGCGGCCACGATCCGCGCGCTCCGCCGCAAGCTGCCGGAGGCGACGGTCGAGATCCTCACCCCCGACTTCCTCGGGGTCGAGGAGGAGGCGCTGCGCACCGTGCTCGCCGAGCGGCCCGACGTCTTCGGCCACAACATCGAGACCGTGCGCCGCCTCCACCCGAGGATGCGCGGCGCGAAGGCGAGCTACGACAAGGCGCTCTGGCTCCTCCGGCGGGTGAAGGAGCTCGCCGACTACGACGTGCTCACGAAGTCGGGGATCATCGTCGGGCTCGGGGAGACGAACGAGGAGGTCGTGGAGACGATGCGCGACCTCCGGGCGCACGGCGTCGACGTCGTTACCATCGGCCAGTACCTCCGCCCCTCTGCGAAGCACGCCCCCATCGACCGCTGGGTGCACCCGGACGAGTTCCGCTGGTTCCGCGAGCAGGGCGAGGCGCTCGGCTTCGGCTCGGTCTTCTCCGGGCCGCTCGTCCGCTCGAGCTACCGCGCCGACGAGCAGCGGCACGCGGCCGAGACGGGCCTCGGGGCGGTCGCCTACTGAGCAGAGCGGGGGCCCGCCCGGAGGCGGCCGCCTCAGCCGTGCGGCCTCGCCA
>JAVQXS010000033.1:0-10115 GCA_033578065.1 Thermoleophilia bacterium | reverse complement strand
AGGACGTCTACCAGGCGACGCTCGAGCGCTCGCTCGGCGTCGGACGTCCCCCTCCACGAAGCAGCCTCTCGACGGTCGCGACCCAGCTCGAGGCCCTCCGCGCCGCGCGTGCCCAACGCTACTTCTCCCCGCGCGCCCGCGTGCGCGTGCTCGTCGTGCTCACCGACGGCGAGAGCCTTCCGGTCGCGCGGGCACGGCTCGCCTCGGCGCTCCTCCGCCCGCCGGCGATCCGCCCGCTCTTCGTCCACGTCTGGCAACCAGGGGAACGGGTGGTGACGCAGGGCGCGCCCGAGCTTGGCTACCGCTCCGATCCTCGGTCGCGGGCGCTGCTCCAGAGCCTCGCAGCCGCCACCCGCGGCCTCGTCCTCGGCGAGGACGACTCCGACGCGATCGTCTCTGCCGTCCGCGCCCACCTCGGAGACGGTCCCACCATCGCGCTCCCCGAGGCGCCTCGCCGGTACGAGCTCGCCCCCTACCTCCTCCTCGTCGCGGCAGCTCCGGTGGCGCTCGCGCTGCGCCGACGGGAGCGGTAGCGAGCTCGGCGCTCTCGCCGGGCCCGCTACGCGTCGCCGAACCAGCGCTCCATGGTCTCCGGGTAGCCCGACTCGTCCATGTACGAGATCGCCCGGCTCGCGATCCAGACGAGCGCGGCCTCGCTCACCGCGCCGAGCGCTGCCCGCACCGCCTCGTCGCCGGCCTCGGGGCGGCCGCGCTCTCCTGCTCGAGCCCGACGGAGCCGGCAGAGCGCGAGCGCCGCTCGGTCGGCGCCGTTGCCGGGATCCTCGTACCAGGTGACGCCGACGGCCTGCTCGACGAGCGCGGGTGCCTGCTCCGCGTAGCGCGCGGCGTCCTCGGCGGCGACGACCGACCCGGGTGGGGCGCGCCGCTCGCCTGCTCTCGGAATGCGCATCTCGCCCCCCTAACGATTTCCGCTCGACGACGTCACAGAGTATGATCCTGCACTCGGTACACGGCGTTGGAGGGAGTCGGATGGCGGACTGGAGGTTCCGGCGCGCCGGCCGCGCCTCGTTCCGTTGCCCGCCTCGCCTCGGCGCCTGTCCGACGTCGGCAGGCACCACTCGGATGGAGGGAGTACATGCGTAAGCGATCCAGCTTGCTCCTCGTGGGGGCGATCGCGATCGCGGCGAGCCTCGTGGTCGGACCGGCCGCGACGGCAGGGCCGGCTGGCCCGTCCGCCGGGACCGTCGTCTTCATCCACGACCAGGAGCCGCCGAACCTCAACGGGGCGTTCGTGGGGAACGGGCTCTACGCGACGAGCCTCGTCACGAACAACATCTGGTACGGCGGCCAGATCCGGAACGACAAGGGCGACTTCGTCCTTCGCAACTTCGCGACGAAGCCGAAGGTCGTCGACCAGAGCCCGCTCACCGTCGAGTTCCAGTACGCGCAGAAGGCGCGCTGGAGCGACGGCAGGCCGCTCGTCTGCCAGGACTTCCTCGCCACCTGGCGCGTCTTCATCAACCCGCAGAACAACGTCATCTCGCGCACGGGGTGGGAGGACATCCAGACGGTTCGCTGCCAGGGCAAGAAGGGCACGGTCGTCTTCAAGAAGCTCTACGCCGACTGGGAGTCGCTCGTCTCGGGCGGCCCGTACGCCGCGCACGTCATCCGGGGGCTCGACATGAACCAGGCCTTCCAGACGTCGATCCCGATCTCTAGCGGCCCCTGGCGCTTCCAGAGCTGGCAGAAGGGCGTCCAGCTCACGGTCGTGAAGAACCCGCGCTTCGACGTCGTGCAGCCGATGCGGCTCGACCGGGTCGTCTTCCGCTACATCCTCGACACGAACGCCCGCTTCCAGGCGCTCAAGTCGGGTGAGGGCCAGGTCATGGAGCCGCAGCCGCAGCTCCAGATCGCGGACTTCTTGAAAGACCGGAACTTCGTCGTCGATCGGAAGATCGGCTACGCCTGGGAGCACATCGACATCCAGTTCGGCGCGAAGGGGCATCCGGCGCTGAAGCAGCCGTACGTCCGGCAGGCGCTCATCACGGGCATCAACCGGGCGCAGGTCGCGGCGACGCTCTACAAGGACATCGCCCCCGGCCTGCCGGCACTCCAGAGCCACATGTTCAAGCCCTTCGAGTCGGCCTACAAGCCGAACTGGGAGAGGTGGCGCTTCAACCAGCAGCGGGTGATCGACATCCTGCGGTCCAAGGGCTGCACCGGCGGCCCGAGCCGGCCGAGCGCGGGCAACAACGACATCTACTCGTGCCCGGGCGTCGGCAAGCTGTCCTTCCGGTTCACGACGACGGCGGGCAACCAGCTCCGCGCGCTCACGTTCGAGATCATCCAGCGGCAGCTGAAGTCGGTCGGCATCGAGCTCGTCCCGCGCTTCGGCACGGGCGGCTTCGTGTTCGGCACCGTCCTGCCGTCCGGTGACTGGGACCTCTTCATGTTCACGTGGGTCGGATCGCCGTCCACACCGATCACTATCAAGGACCTGTACGGCTGCGGCGGCGACCAGAACTACATGAACTACTGCAACCGGAAGTTCTCCCAGATCTTGGAGAAGGTGTCGACGACGCTCAGCTCGTCCGAGCGGGCGAAGCTCCTGAACGACGCTGAGGCTCGCTACATGGTGAACGACGTGCCGTCGATCCCGATGTACGCGCGCCCGGTGTACGTCATCCGCTCGGCGAAGGTGAAGGGTCCCGTTGTCAACCCGACCCAGGAGGGGAGCCCCTGGAACGTCAACACCTGGACGACCGCGTGACGGCGGCGACCTAGGCGCTCCGGGCGCCCCGCCTGCGAACGATGATCCCGCCCCCGTCTCCCGGACGGGGGCGGGATCGCTTCTCCGCCCGGCGCGCGACGGCCCGTCGGGCGGGACGTGCTCTAACATCCGGGAGCCGAGCCGATGCTCCAGTACATCATCCGCCGACTCCTCTACTCGACCGTCGTGCTCGTGGCGGCGAGCTTTCTCGTCTTCCTCCTCGTCGCGAAGGGCGCTGGCGACCCGCTCGCGCCCTACTACCTCGCGCCGAACATCGACACTGCGAACCTCGACCGCATCGCCGAGGAGAAGCACCTCAACGACAGCATCTTCGTCCGCTACGCGTACTGGGTCCGCGACGCGGTCACGAACAAGTTCGGGACGACGCTCCTCACGAACGAGCCGATCCTCCCCGACCTCTGGCGGGTGATGAAGAACACCCTCCAGCTCGTCGTCGCCGCGGAGCTCCTCGCCGTCCTCTTCGCGGTCGCGATCGGGGTGTACTCCGCCCTCCGGCAGTACTCGATCTTCGACTACACGGCGACGACGTTCAGCTTCCTCGGGCTCGCCACTCCCGTCTTCTGGCTCGCGCTCATGCTCCAGGTGGCGGTCGTCCAGATCTACCTCCACACGGGCTACCGAATCTTCCCCGTCGCGAACCTCAACTCGGTCGACCCGGGGACGGGGCTCTCGTTCATCCTCGACCGGGCGCACCACCTCGTCCTGCCCGTCCTCGTCCTCATGGTCGCAAGCATCGCGACGTACTCGCGCTACATGCGCGCCTCGATGCTCGAGGTCGTGAACTCCGACTACGTGCGCACGGCGCGGGCGAAGGGTTTGCCCGAGTCGAAGGTGACGATGAAGCACGCCTTCCGCAACGCGCTCATCCCGCTCGTCACCCTCGTCGCCTTGAACTTCGGCGCGCTCCTCGGCGGCGCCATCGTCACCGAGACGGTCTTCTCGCTCGATGGCATGGGCCTCTACTTCGTGAACGCCCTCAACGCCGGTGACCCGTACCCGATCATGGCCTGGCTCATGGTGACGGCGACGATGATCATCCTCTTCAACCTCATCGCAGACATCGCCTACGGCATCCTCGACCCGCGGGTGCGCTATGACTGAGACGCGCCCTGCGCCCGCCGGTCCCAGCGCGCACGAGCTCGAGCTCGCGTACGAGACCGGGGTCGAGGTCGAGGCGCGGAGCCAGTGGGCGTACGCGCGCATGCGCTTCCTGCGGCACCGGCTCGCCGTCGCGTCGCTCGTCGTGCTCATCCTCATCGGCCTCGTCGGCGCCTTCGCCCCCTGGGTCGCCCCGTACGGCTACGACGAGATCGACCTCGACAACACGACCTCGCCCCCAACGCTCGAGGGCTGGCACCTCTTCGGCACCGACCAGCTCGGCCGCGACTACCTGAGCCGCGTCATCTTCGGGATCCGCACCTCGCTCTGGGTCGCGCTCGTCGTCGCGCTCCTCTCGACCGCGATCGGGACGACCATCGGCGCCGTCGCCGGCTACTTCGGCGGGCAGGTCGACAACCTCCTCATGCGCTTCACCGACCTCATCCTCACGCTGCCCGGGCTCGCGGTGCTCCTCACGGCGGCCGTCTACTTCGGGCAGGACGACTCCGTCGTCCTCGGCGTCACCATCCCCCAGCCCCTGAAGATCGGTCTCATCCTCGCCTTCCTCTTCTGGACCTCGGTGGCCCGGATCGTGCGCGGGCTCTTCCTCTCGTTGCGGGAGAAGGAGTTCGTCGAAGCCGCGCGGGCCGCCGGCGCGAGCGACGGGCGGATCATGTTCCGGCACATGCTCCCGAACTGCGTCGGGCCGATCATCGTGAACGCGACGCTCGTCGTCGCGACCGCGATCCTCGTCGAGGCGGCGCTCTCCTTCATCGGCTTCGGGATCCAGCCGCCGAACGCCGCGCTCGGGAAGCTCATCTCCGACGGCCAGGGCGAGGGGTTCAACCTCTGGTGGCTCGTCACCTTCCCGGGGCTCACGATCGTCGTCATCGCCCTCGCCATCAACTTCGTCGGCGACGGCCTCCGCGACGCGCTCGACCCGACCCAGAGGCGCGTGCGTGCCTGAGCCGGTCCTCTCCCTCCGCGACCTCACGGTCGAGTTCGACACGGAGGACGGCGTCGTGAAGGCCGTCACAGACGTGAGCTACGACGTGTACCCGGGAGAGGTGCTCGGGATCGTCGGCGAGTCGGGCTCGGGGAAGAGCGTCTCCATGCTCACCGTCCTCGGGCTCATTCCGCAGCCCCCGGGCCGGGTCGTCCGGGGAACGGCGATCTTCGAGGGCGAGGACCTGCTCCAGCTTCCCGCGAGCCGGCTCCGCGAGATCCGAGGCGGGAGGATGGCGATGATCTTCCAGGATCCGATGACGTCGCTGAACCCGGTGTTCACGATCGGCGATCAGATCTCGGAGGCCCTCCTCGTCCACAACCCGGGCATGAAGGAGGAGGAGGCGCGGGCCCGCACGATCGAGCTCCTCGAGCTCGTGGGGGTGCCGTTCGCCGAGCGCCGCGTCGATCAGTACCCCCACGAGTTCTCGGGCGGCATGCGCCAGCGGGCGATGATCGCGATGGCGATCGCGAACGAGCCCACGGTCCTCATCGCCGACGAGCCGACCACTGCCCTCGACGTCACGATTCAGGCCCAGATCGTCGAGGTCCTGAAGGCGGCTCAGCGCGAGACGAACGCGGCCATCATCCTCATCACCCACGACCTCGGCCTCATCGCGGAGCTCGCCGACCGCGTCGTCGTCATGTACGCGGGGCGCGTGGTCGAGCTCGGCGACGTGTACACGATCTTCAGCTCGCCGCGACATCCGTACACGCTCGGGCTCATGTCGAGCCTCGCGAGGTTGGACACGGATCAGGAGCGGCTCGAGCCGATCCCCGGTCAGCCACCGAGCCTCATCAGCCTCCCGCCGGGGTGCGCGTTCCACCCCCGCTGCGCCCACTCGCGCGGCCGCGAGATCTGCCGCATCCAGGTGCCCGAGCTCCGGAGCCTGCCGGGAGATGAGGAGCACGTCTCCGCGTGCCACTTCGCCGAGGAGCTCGTCGTTCGCGACGTCCGCGTGAGCGCCGCGTCGGGGGGCGCTTCGTGAGCGTGGCCGCGCAGCCCGCCGCTCTCGCGACCGAGCGGCCGAGCGACGAGATCCTCCGGGTCGAGGGGCTCGTCAAGCACTTCCCGATCAAGGCCGGGGTCTTCAAGCGCACGGTCGGGTGGGTGCGGGCGGTCGACGGGGTCGACCTCTCGGTGCGAACCGGGGAGACGCTCGGAATCGTCGGCGAGTCGGGATGCGGGAAGACGACCCTCGGGCGCACGATCATCAAGCTCATCGAGCCGACGGCCGGCCGCATCGTCTTCGACGGCCGCGACATCACGCACCTCAAGCGTAAGGAGATGCGGCCGGTGCGACGCGACATCCAGATCGTCTTCCAGGATCCGTACGCGTCGCTCAACCCGCGGATGACCGTGCGCGAGATCGTCGGCGAGCCGCTCCACGTCCACGGCCTCGCGAAGGGTGCCGAGCGGCGGCGGCGGGTCGAGGAGCTCTTGCGCACCGTCGGTCTCAGCCCGGAGCACGCGAACCGCTTCCCCCACGAGTTCTCCGGTGGGCAGCGCCAGCGGATCGGCGTCGCCCGTGCCCTCGCGCTCAACCCTCGGCTCATCGTCCTCGACGAGCCGGTCTCCGCGCTCGACGTCTCGATCCAGGCACAGGTCGTGAACCTCCTCGAGGAGCTCCAGCAGCAGTTCGGTCTCACGTACCTCTTCATCGCGCACGACCTCTCGGTCGTCCGCCACGTCTCCGACCGGGTCGGGGTCATGTACCTCGGGAAGATCGTCGAGCTCGGGACGCGGGAGCAGATCTACCGGACGCCGATGCACCCGTACACCCAGGCGCTCTTGTCCGCCGTCCCGATCGACTCGCCGGATCAGCGGGGGAAGCGGGAGCGGATCGTGCTCCAGGGCGACGTGCCGAGCCCCGCGAACCCCCCCTCCGGCTGCCGCTTCCGGACACGCTGCTGGAAGGCGCAGCCGATCTGCGCCGAGGAGGATCCCGCGCTCGTCCCCCGCGCCGGGGGCGCGCATCCCGTCGCCTGTCACTTCGCCGAGGTCATGGATCCGCTCCGGCTCGCCGAGGCGGCGGCTGCCGCGCAGCGGGCGGCACGGACCCCTTCGGGCCCGTGACGGTGCGGGCTAACTCTCGACCACGGATCGCGTCCTAGCGAGCATGAGCGTCACTCGGACGTCGCTCATCTGTGCCCGCACGCGGGAGCACGTCTCCCTCGCGCTCGACGGGGAGCTCTCCGAGCTCGAGTGGCGCCTGCTCGAGGCGCACCTCGCACGCTGCGCCACGTGCGCCGCGTACGCGCGCGAGGTGGTCGCGTTCACCGAGCAGCTCCGTGCGTCCCCGCCCGCGCTGCTGAGTCGCCCGATCGTCGTGCGCAGGTACCGCCGGCCGGTGCCGGGACGGCTTCAGGTCGTCGCGGCCGCTGTGCTCGCGTCCCTCGTGGTCGGCATCGTCGGGCAGCTCTCCTCGAGCTCGGAGCGTCCCGCGCTCTCTCACTTCGACGACTCGCCGTACCTCTCCCCGCCGCGGAGCGTCCTCGATCGCGAGCAGCAGATCCTCCGGGTCGTCCGCCCGGGCATCACGCTCCCGCCGCCGGGGTCGGTGCTCTGAGACAGAGCAGGCGGTAGACGATGATGGGACGGAGGATCCTCGTCGGACTCGCGGCTGCCGTCGTGGTGGCAGCGCTCGGCGGTGGGCTGCTCGCGGTCACCGCGGGCGGCTCGGACGTCGCGACCGAGGCAGAGACGCAGCAGGCGGTCTCGACGGCGCGCAACCGCGTCGACTTCGCGTTCCAGCACATGGCTCGCTCCGAGGACCTCGACGAGCTCCTCGTCCGGATGACTGAGGCCTCGGAGATGGTCGGTGACGCTGCCTCCGAGCTCGGCGAGCTCCGCGCGCCCGATCGGTACGCACCCGAGGTCTCGAAGCTCACGAAGGCCCTCGCGCAGCTCTCGGTCGATCTCGACGCCACCGCGAGCGATCTCAAGCGACCCGAGCTCCTCCAGAGCCTCCTCACCGGGGCGCGGGGCATCAGCTTCGAGAGCTGGGAGCAGGCGAACGCGGCGATTCGGGAGCTCAACCGGCTCGGTCTTGCGGTCGAGGAGCTCGAGCGCTACTAGTCCTCGCGAACGTGAGGGGAGCCTGCTTCCCCGGGGGAGGGAGCTGGGCCTCCGGTAGACTCGCGCGCGGCAGGGAGCCGCACGCGCATCGACCTCGGGAGGCACATGTCCGACAACGGAAGCCCCACGCGGAGCACCGGCAGGATCGTCGAGATCAAGGGTGTCGTCATCGACGCCGTCTTCTCCGACCGGCTGCCCGAGATCTACACGGCGCTCGAGATCGAGGTTCCCCAGGCGGACGGGAGCGCGCGCAAGCTCGTCGCCGAGGTGCAGCAGCACCTCGGCGACGACCGGGTGCGGGCGGTCGCGATGGACTCGACCGACGGGCTCGCGCGCGGTGCGGTCTGCGTCGACACCGGCGCGCCGATCGCCGTTCCCGTCGGGCCGCCGACGCTCGGCCGCCTGTGGAACGTCATCGGAGAGCCGATCGACGAGCAGGGGCCGGTGCCGCCAGACGTCGAGCGCTGGCCGATCCATCGGGATCCGCCTGCGTTCCGCGACCTCTCGCCGAAGGTCGAGATCTTCGAGACCGGGATCAAGGTCATCGACCTCATCGCTCCCTACGTGAAGGGGGGCAAGGTCGGGCTCTTCGGGGGCGCCGGCGTGGGCAAGACCGTCCTCATCCAGGAGCTCATCCACAACGTCGCCATGCAGCACGGGGGGGTCTCCGTGTTCGCCGGGGTCGGCGAGCGGACGCGTGAGGGGAACGACCTCTGGCTCGAGATGACGGAGTCGGGCGTCATCGACAAGGTCGCCCTCGTCTACGGCCAGATGAACGAGCCCCCGGGGGCGCGCCTCCGCGTCGGCCTCTCCGGCCTGACCATGGCCGAGTACTTCCGCGACCAGGGGCAGGACGTCCTCCTCTTCATCGACAACATCTTCCGTTTCGTGCAAGCAGGCTCGGAGGTCTCGGCGCTCCTCGGACGCATGCCGAGCGCCGTCGGCTACCAGCCGACGCTCGCGACCGAGATGGGGCAGCTCCAGGAGCGGATCGTCTCCACGCGCACCGGCTCGGTCACCTCCGTGCAGGCGATCTACGTGCCGGCAGACGATCTCACCGACCCCGCCCCGGCGAACACGTTCGCCCACCTCGACTCGACCACCGTTCTCTCGCGGGCGATCGTCGAGAAGGGGATCTACCCGGCGGTCGATCCGCTCGACTCGAGCTCGCGGGCGCTCCAACCGGGCATCGTCTCGGACGAGCACTACCGCACCGCGACCGACGTCCTCCAGATCCTCCAACGGTACAAGGATCTCCAGGACATCATCGCCATCCTCGGGATGGACGAGCTGACGGACGAGGACAAGCTCGTCGTCGGCCGGGCGCGCCGGATCGAGCGCTTCCTCTCGCAGCCGAACTTCGTCGCCGAGCAGTTCACGGGCACGCCGGGCAAGTACGTGAAGCTCGAGGACACGATCCGCGGCTTCCGCGAGATCATCGACGGCGAGCACGACGAGCTGCCCGAGGCCGCCTTCTACATGGTCGGGACGATCGAGGAGGCGGTCGAGAAGGCCAGGAGGATGGCGGGCGCGGTGGCGGCGTAGGCGTCGGGAGCATGGGCGAGGCGCACCCGAAGTTCGACGTCGCGCTCGTCACCCCCGAAGGGTCCGTGTTCGAGGGCGAGGCCGAGATGGTCGTCGTGCCCGGCGCCGTGGGCGAGATCGGCGTCCTCGCGCGGCACGCGCCGCTCGTCGCGACGCTCAAAGCCGGCTCCACGCGGATCCACCTGGGGGAGAACGAGGTCCTCGAGTTCGCCACCGGTCCCGGCTTCTTCAAGGTCGAGCTCGACCGGGCGCTCGCGCTCGTCGATGACGCGATCAACGTGAAGGAGATCGACGACGAGCGTGCGCGCGCCCAGCTCGAGGCGGCGAAGGCGGAGCTCGAGCGGGTCGAGCGTGGGGAGTCGACCGCCGATCGGTGGCAGCTCGAGCAGCGCATCAAGCACGCGGAGAACCAGCTCGCGGTCTCCGGTCGGACGACCGGCTAGCACATGCGCGAGGTCGTCCCGGGGATCTGGCACTGGAGCGCGACGCACCCGAGACTTGGGATCGAGGTGCACTCGACCTACCTCTCCGAGGAGCGGGTTGCCATCGACCCGCTCGCCCCTCCAGAAGTGCTTGACTGGCTTGGCGAGCACGGTCCTCCCGAGCACGCGTACCTGACGAACCGCCACCACTACC
>JAVQXS010000032.1:0-10180 GCA_033578065.1 Thermoleophilia bacterium | reverse complement strand
CGTGGAGAAGATCTCGACGTCGAGGGATCCGTCCCAACCGGCGGCTCGGAGGGCGCGCACGATCTCGACGGAGCGCGACCCTCCCTCGCCGGGGAGCAGGCGGCCGTCGACCGCGGGATCCGGCGGCGCGTCCGCGGCGTGGACGCCGGTGACGCGCTCCGCGACGGCGGCGATCGCGGCGGGCTCCTCGTGCCAGAGGTTGTACGTGTCCACCATCACGCCGACGTCATCGAGGCCCGTCTCCGCGAGGAGGGAGAGCGCGTCGGCGATGGAGTTGACGAAGGAGACTGCCGCCGCCTGGGAAGGGTGGATGGGCTCGAGGCCGAGCGGCACGCCGGCCTCGCGGGCCGCGGCTGCGAGCGTGCGGAGACCGTCGACGACGATCCGGCGCGCGCCGTCGGGCTCGCGGTCGCCGATAGGCCCCGTGAGAACGAGGACGGACTCGGGCTCGTAGCCCGCCAGGCGCCGGATGCTCGCGCCGAGCGCCTCGATGCGCTCCTCCACCTCCGAGGGGCCTTCCATCCCCGGCAGACGGAGCGGGAGGATCGAGGGCACTGCCGGCACGCAGTTCGCGACGGCCAGGCCCGCATCGCGCAGGAGGGCCCGGTTCGCCTCGTCGTCCTCCGGGAGCTTCATCTCCCAGATGCCGATCGCGTCGAAGCCGGCGGCAGCGTAGGCGGCGACGTCGTCCCCGAAGGAGGCGTTCACCGTCGAGATCTCGGAGAGCGCGAGCCTCACGGCGGCGACGCGGCCGAGGGCGGGCGCAGACGCTGCCGCGCGAGCGGCACCCTCGCGAGCACGCGACGTGGCAGCGAGGGCGTCGTCAGCTCCTTGTACACGAGGTACCCGGAGCCGGCGCCGAGCCCAGGGCCTGGGTGCGTCGAGGCGCCGATGTGCCAGAGGCGCGCGACCGGCGTCCGGTGCCCTGGAGCTCGTGAGAGCGGACGGAAGAGGAGGTTCTGGTCGAGCGCGCACGACCCCGCGTAGATGTCGCCGCCGACGAGGTTCGCGTTGAGCGCCTCGAGATCGGGGGGAGCGAGCGCGACCCGCGCGAGCGTCGCCCGCTCGAGGTTCCGGATGTGGCGCCCGAGGCGGGCGACGACGCGATCGGCGTACGCCTCGCGCAGCTCCTCCGTCCAGGAGCCGTCGCCGACGTCGAGCTCGCCCGCCGCGTCCCCCCGTATCCGTCCGGCCGGGAGCTCCTGGAGCTGGATCCAGATGATCCACGAGCCGTCCGGGGCGCGGGAGGGGTCGACCGCGCAGGGCTGGCCGCAGACGATCGTCGCCTCGGCGGGCAGGAGCCCCCGCTCGGCCTCGTTGACGGCCCGTGACACGCCGTCGAGGCCCGGCGTCACGTGGACGATCGCCGTGCGCGCGAGCCGCTCGTCACCCTCCCACTCGGGGCGCTCACCCATGGCGATGTGGATCTGCATCGCGGCGCGCCCGTAGCGGTAGCGCGCTGCCTGCGCGGCGACCTCGGCGGGAACCTCGCCCTCGCCGAGGAGCCTCCCGTAGAGCTGCGTGGGCGTCACCGAGGCGACGATGGCCCGCTCCCCGCGCAGCACCTCGCCGTCGGCGAGGCGGACGGCGGTCGCTGCGCCGCCGGAGACGAGGATGCGCTCGACCTCGGCCTCCGTGCGCAGCTCGCCGCCCGCGTCGCGCACGATCCCAGCGAGGGCGTCGACGAGCGCGACGCCGCCCCCACGCGGGACGGGCATCCCCCCAAGCTGGAGCGCGCAGGCGATGACCTGGGTCATGAACCCCGACATCGCCTGGTCGGGACCGAGCCCCGTGTGGAGCACCCAGGGCGCGAGGAGGCCGTGCGCCTGCTCGGAGGAGAACGTCGTCCGCAGCCAGTCACGGCAGCTCACGAGCGCCTCGCCGACGTAGGCGAGGAGGCCTCGCCGCCCGAGCCGGCGGAGCGCTCGACGGCCGAGCGCGAGACCCGCGGGCGACCAGAGCTCGGCGCTCAGCGCCCCGAAGGCGAGGTCGGCGTTCGCCATGAACCCCTCGAACATCCGCGACCAGGCCTCGCCGTCTCCGGAGGCGTGGCGGTCGAGCTCGGCGACATTCCCCTCGAGCGAGGTCGTGAGGAAGGCGCTCGAGCCATCGGGGTAGGCGGAGGCGGTGGGGAGGTCGGTGTTGAGGTACTCGACGCCGCGCCGGTCGAGGTCGCCCTTCAGCTCCGCATACGCCGCGGAGCCCGTGAACAGCGGGTGCCAGGAGGCGAGGACCTCGTGGGTGAAGCCGGGCCGGGTGAGGTCGGAGACGGTGCGGATGCACCCGCCGAGGCGGTCGGAGCGCTCGAGGACGCAGACCCGCCAGCCCGCCTTCGAGAGGAGCGCGGCGCCTGCGAGCGAGTTGATGCCGGCGCCGACGAAGATCGCGTCGTAGGTCGCCATGGCGGGGGAGCGTACCAAGGTCGGTTCGTGCTTGACATGTCAGGGGGTCGTATGACTGAATCCAGCCGTGCTCCTGCGTGAGGTCGAGTACGCGCGCCCCTCGACGGTCGACGAGGCCGTCGCGCTCCTCTCGGAGCACGAGGGCGCCCGCCCGCTCGCCGGCGGGCAGACGCTCCTCAACGTCATGAAGGCGCGCGCTGCGTCGCCGGAGGTCCTCGTCGACCTCAACGGGCTCGACGAGCTCCGGCGGATCGGCTTCTCCGCTGACGGGATGCTCGAGCTCGGGGCGATGGCGACGTACGCCCAGGTGATGACGTCCGCCGAGGTGGAGGTCGCCCGACCGATCCTCGCCGAGGTGGTCGCGACCATCGGGGACGTCCAGATCCGCAACCGCGGCACCGTCGGCGGCAACGTCTGCGTCGCCGACCCGACGAACCACCTGCCGCCGCTCCTCGTCGCGCTCGACGCTCGCTTCACCATCCGAGGAGCGAGCGGGGAGCGCACCGTCGCCGCCGAGGAGTTCTTCCTCGGCGTGTACGTGACCGCGGTGGGGGAGGGGGAGCTCCTCACGAGGATCACCGTTCCGCCGGCCGCCGGCGCTGGCGACGGGTTCGCGGGCGTCACGCTCGGCAAGCACGGCACGTACATCGCGAACGCCGCGGCGACGGTGCGTCCGGACGGCTCTGCCCGCATCGCCCTCGGGTGCGTCGACGCGGTGCCGGTGAGGGCACGGCAGATGGAGGAGCGCCTCGCGGGCAGCGACTACTCGGAGGAGACGGTTCGCGCGGCCGCGGAGGGCCTGGGCGCGACCCTCGACCCGCCGGCTGACGTCCACGGCTCCGCCGACTACCGGCGCGCCGTCGCCGAGGTCTCGGCGGTGCGCGCCGTTCTCCAGGCGGCCGCGAGGAGGAAGGAGGCCCTGTGACCACGCCCACGGCGAGCGCGTCCATCGCCGTCACCGTGAACGGCGTCGTCTACGAGCACGAGGTGCCGGCTCGCCGCCTCCTCGTGCACTTCCTCCGCGACGACCTCAACCTCACGGGAACCCACATCGGCTGCGACACCGGGAACTGTGGCGCCTGCACGATCCACCTGAACGGGGTGCCGGTGAAGAGCTGCATGCTCCTCGCCGTGCAAGCGGACGGGGCGGCGATCACGACGGTGGAGGGACTCTCCCCCGACGGCGAGCTCACGCCGCTCCAGGAGGCGTTCTCCGAGGCGCACGCGCTCCAGTGCGGCTACTGCACCCCGGGCATGCTCATGAGCGCGAGCGCGCTCCTCGCCGAGAACCCGCACCCGACCGAGGAGGAGGTGCGGATCGCGCTCCAGGGGAACATCTGTCGCTGCACGGGCTACTGGAACATCATCGATGCAGTGCTCGCGGCCGCCGCGAAGGGAGGTGGCGCGTCGTGACGACGGTCGAGACGCCGACGACGGTCGAGCGGACGCTCGAGCGGGGCTACGTCGGGCAGAGCACGCCGCGCAAGGAGGACCGCAGGCTCGTCCAAGGCCAAGGCGTCTTCATCGACGACATGAAGCGCTGGGGCATGGGCTACGTCCACTTCGTCCGCTCACCCCACGCCCACGCGAAGATCGTCTCCATCGACGTCTCGAAGGCGCTCGCGGTGAAGGGCGTGTACGGGACGCTCACCGGAGACGAGGTCGCGCTCCAGACCGATCCCTTCTTCCAGATCGCGAGCGAGCCGGGCTCGCGCGTGCGCGACTACGCGCTCGCGGTCGGGAAGGTGCGCTACGTCGGCGAGCCGGTGGCCGCCGTCGTCGCGGAGACCCGCGAGCTCGCGCGCGACGCGTCCGAGCTCGTCGAGGTCGAGTACGAGCCGCTGCCTGCGCTCGTCGACGCGCGGCGCGCGCTCGACGACGACGCTCCGGTGCTCCACGAGGAGTGCGGGGGCAACCTCGCCTGGCACGGCGTCTACGAGTGGGGCGACCTCGAGGCGGCGTTCGCGGAAGCCGACCACGTGGTGCGGATCCCCGAGCTCCACTTCCACCGCTTCAACTCGACCCCGCTCGAGATGGACGGGGCGCTCGTCGAGTACGACCGCGGCACGGGGCAGTGGACGCTCTACTGCAACAACCAGTTCCCGGGCTTCGCGATCATCATGATGGGCCCGGCGCTCCGGGTCGGGCTCGACAAGCTCCGCTTCGTCACCCACGACATCGGCGGCGGGTTCGGGAACAAGATCACCTCCCACCCACAGCTCGTCGCCTGCTGCCTCCTCGCGCGGAAGCTCAACCGTCCGATCCAGTGGACCGAGTGGCGGACGGAGTTCCACCAGTCGATGTCGCACGGCAACGAGCGCTGGTTCCAGGACGTCGAGGTGGCGGTGAAGGCCGACGGCACCCTGCTCGGCTTCCGCTGCAAGGCGCTCGACGACGCCGGTGCCTACCTCCGCTACGAGCCCCTCGGCGGCGTCATCTGGTCGCAGGTCACGCCCGGGGTGTACCGGTGGCGGAACATCCGCGTCGAGTTCACGCAGGTGATGACGAACAAGGCGCCGGTGTCGCCGAACCGCGGCTACTCGCGCATGCAGCACCTCTGGCTCACGGAGCGGATCATCGACATCGTTGCCGCCGAGCTCGGCTTCGATCCGGTGGAGATCCGCAAGCGGAACTACATCCGCCCGGAGGAGATGCCGTACGAGACGCCGAACGGGTGCGTCTACGACTCGGGCGACTACCCCCGCGCCCTCGACCTCGCGCTCGAGCTCATCGGCTACGACCGGCTCGAGGAGCGGCGGCGGGAGGCGGCCGAGCGGGGGCGGCTCCTCGGGTTCGGGATCGGCTCGACGCTCGACTCGGGGACGAACAACTTCGGCCAGTCGCAGCTCATCAACCCCGAGCTCCAGTTCTCCGGGAACAACGAGGTGGCGACGGTGAAGCTCGACATCCTCGGGGAGATCGTCGTGACCCTCGGCACGACGCCGCAGGGACAGGGCCACGAGACGACCGCGGCGCAGGTTGTCGCCGACATCCTCGGCTGCTCGCCGGACGACGTCACCGTCCGGGTCGGGCACGACTCGTACTGGAACACGCACGCGGGCTTCTCGGGGACGTACGCGAGCCAGTTCGCGGTCACCGGCCTCGGCGCGGTGAAGGGCGCGACCGAGGAGCTTGCTCGCCAGATCCGCGTCCTCGCCTCTATGGTCTTCGGCTGCTCGCCCGACGACATCGAGATCGTCGAGAAGCAGGCGCGCATCCGAGGCAACCCGGAGGCGGCGCTCCCCTTCATGGCGCTCGGCGCGATCGTGAACGCCGGGAACGCCGGCTTCGAGGAGGACCCGCCGCCGCTCAACGCCCGCTACGTCTTCCGGCCGAAGTTCCAGGTGCCCGACAAGGAGCGGAAGTTCGGGAACCTCACCCTCACGTACGCGACGCAGATCCACGCCTGCCTCGTCGAGGTCGATCCCGAGACGGGCGCGTACGAGGTCATCGACTACGCGGCCGTCGACGACTGCGGCGCGCGCGTGAACCCGAAGATCGTCGAAGGGCAGGTGATGGGAGCGACCGCGCACGCGCTCGGCGCCGCGACGTGGGAGGCCTTCGTCTACGACGACGATGGGAACCTCCTGACCCCGAACTTCTACGACTACCACGTGCCCCACGCCCTCGACATGCCCCCGCTCACGACCGGCTCGATCGAGTCGCCCTCCCCGTTCACGCCGCTCGGGACGAAGGGCATGGGCGAGGGCGGAGGCGCAGGGATCCACGCCGTCTGCGCGGCTCTCCAGGACGCGCTTCGCTCGCGCGGCGACGGGGTGATCGTGACGACGAGCTTCAACCCCTACCACCGGGTGTGGGAGATGCTCCGCGAGCCGGCGGCGACGCGCTCGGGCCTCGAGGTGAGCTCGAGGTGATCGTGAGCGGGCGCAAGGAGCTCCCGGCCTCGCGGGAGGTCGTCTGGAGCGTCATCAACGAGCCGTCGGAGATGGCGAAGCTCATGCCGGGCGTCGAGAGCTTCGAGGTGAAGGACGACCGTCACTGGGCGGCGCAGGTGAAGGTGCCCCTCGGGCTCGGCGGGCTGAAGATGACGATCGACTTCGAGCGCCTCGAGGAGCGCCCGCTCGAGTTCGCCTCCATGCGGGCGAAGGGGAAGGGCGTGGGCGCGCTCATGGACATGACGACCTCCTTCACGCTCTCGGACGCGGACGCGGGGACGGCCATGGACTGGGAGGCGGACGTCAAGATCGCGGGCCCGGTCGGGGCGATGGGCCAGCGCGTCCTCCAGCCGATCGTCAACCAGCAGGTGTCCCAGGTGCTCGCCGCGCTCGAGCGGCGCGTGACCGAGGTCGCCGGCTCGGGGTCGCCGGGAGCGGCGCCACTGGGAGGCGACGGGAGCGGATAGGGCGCGACGCTGCCGAGGACGACGTCCCCTCCGGGACGCGGACGCCGAGCGCGCGAGGGCTGCGAGGTCCCGCGAGCGACGAGGTGGAGGCAGCGAGCGAGCTCGAGCCGGGAGCGCGGAGAGCTGGGGTCGGGCGACGAGAGGAGGAGCTGACCGAGGTGAAGGACGGGCGCACGCGATGAGCCACCGACTCCGGATCGGCGTCATGCAGCTGACGATGGAGCCGCTCGAGGAGATGCTCGAGTCGGCCCGCGTCATGGATCGCGTCGGCATGGACACGATCTGGCTCGCGGAGGCGTACCCGTGGTGGCGCAAGCACGGGATGGAGGCACGCTCCTCGACCGTCGTGTCCGCGCTCATGGCGCGCGAGACGGAGCGCCTCACGATCGGCTGGGGCATCATCTCCCCCTTCACGCGCCACCCGGTGCAGGTCGCGATGGACGCCCGAGTCGTGCAGGAGGCAGCGGGGCCGGGACGCTTCCTCCTCGGCTTCGGTACCTCGAAGATCTTCCTCAACAACATCCGCGCGCAGACGCGGAGGACGCTCGGCCCGATGCGGGACGCGATCACGATCGTGCGCGGCGTCCTCGGCGGCGAGCCGTTCGAGTACGAGGGCGAGACGTGGAGCGCCTCCGTGCCGGGCCTGCGGCCGGAGGCGGAGACCCCGCGCGAGGTGCCTCCGATCTACGTGGGCGCGACGGCGCCGAGGATGCAGGCGCTCGCCGGCGAGCTCGCCGAGGGCGTCCTCACCCCCTCGATCACGACGCCCGCGTTCGTCCGCTACACGCGGGAGAACGTCGGGCCCGACCTCGACGTCGGCTGCACGATCGTCGCCTCCATCCACGAGTCGGATCGCGACGCCGGGCGCGACGGGGCGCGCGAGATCGCGGGCATGTACCTCGCGAACAAGTTCCAGAACATCAAGGGCGCCGCGGACACGCTCCTCGAGCTCGCGGGGATCGAGATGGAGGAGCTGCGGCCGATCGCCGAGGCGATGGAGCGGGGCGGGAGGCTCGCCGCGAAGGCGGAGGTGACGGACTCGCTGCTCGACCGCTGCAAGCCGATCGCCGGCACGCCGGAGGACTGCATCGCCGCCATCGAGGAGTACCGCGAGGCCGGCTGCACCCACGTCATGCTCGAGCTCTGGGGCGAGCGCCGCCACGAGCAGATCCGCCTCTTCGGCGAGAAGGTCCTTCCGCACGTCCGTGGCTGAGCTGCGCATCGACGCCGACCGCCTCGTCGAGTGGGCGTCCCGCGCCATCGAGACGCCGAGCTTCACCGGCTCCGAGCAGGCGCTGGCCGAGCTCGTGCGCGACACCTTCCTCGAGATGGGCCTCCACGTGCAGTGGCAGCAGGTCGAGGAGGGCAGGGCGAACGTGCTCGCGATCCGCGAGGGCGTCGGCGGCGGGCCGAGCCTCATGCTCAACGGGCACCTCGACACCTCCTACTCGGGGCGCGAGCCGTGGCTCCGCCACGTTCCCGGCTTCCAGCCGCGGGCGTTCGTCGAGGACGGGCGTCTGTACGGGCTTGGGATCTCGAACATGAAGGGGGCGCTCGCCTGCTTCGTGGAGGCGGTTCGGGCGCTCGAGGAGGCGGGCATCCGCTTGCGCGGCGACCTCCTCGTCGCCGCCGTCTGCGGGGAGATCGAGAAGGCGCAGCACGGGGACGCTCAGGGCGCCGAGTACCGGGGCTACGCGACCGGCTCGAGCTACCTCGTCCGCCATGGCGGCGTCGCCGACATGTGCCTCCTCGGCGAGCCGACGGAGTCGAAGGTCGTCCTCGGGCACTTCGGCTCCCTGTGGGCGCGCATCTCGACGCAGGGGCCGTTCGTCCACACCGCCTTCGCCGAGGGTCGGCGGCAGGAGAGCTCGATCCTCCGCATGCGCTCCGTGCTCGACGCCGTCCTCGAGTGGATCGACGCCTGGGAGAGCGACCCCGAGAACGCGTACCGGGGCCTGCGCCCGGTCGTGAACATCGGCGCCATCCAGGGAGGGTTCGCGTGGCGTGCGTCGCGGACGCCGCACCGCACCGACCTCCACCTCGACGTGCGCGTGCCGCCGACGAAGGGGATGGCGCAAGCGAGGCAGGAGGTGCTCGACCTCGTGCGGGCGCTCCGCGAGCGCTTCCCCGCGTACGGGATCGACGGCGAGGTCTACGTGACCGCGCCGGGGGCGGAGATCGCCGACGACCACCCGCTCGTGGCTGCGCTCGAGGCGGCGCACGCCGAGGTCTTCGGCGCGCCCCCCGAGCGCGACGCGACGCGCTGGTTCTCCGATGCCTCCGTCCTCACGCGGTACGGGATCGCGACGGTGAACTACGGGACGTCAAGCGGTCTCCTCGACACGGAGAAGGGCGAGAACCTCGACATCGAGGGGCTCGTGAAGACGGCCGAGGTCTACGCGAGGGCGGCGATGGCGGTGTGCGGGGTGGTCTCGTGACCGAGAGGAGGGAGGAGCCGTGAAGCTCGTCACCTTCGGCGAGGGAGCGCTCGACCGGGACACGCGCGTCGGCATCCTCGAGGGCGAGGAGATCGTCGTCCTCGACGTCGGGACGATGCGCGAGTACTTCGAGCGGGGCGGCGCCGAGGAGACGGGGGAGCGGGTGCCGCTCGCCGAGACCCGCCTGCGCGCTCCCATCGTCCCCAAGAAGCTCTTCCACACCGCGGGGAACTTCCGCGAGCACGAGGAGGAGTCGAAGCGGGTCGGGTGGTCGCACGAGATCGCGCCCTGGATCGTCTTCTTCCAGAACGTCGACGCGATCGTCGGCCCGGACGAGCCCGTCATCTACCCCGAGCACCTCACCGAGGAGCTCGACTACGAGCTCGAGCTCGCGGTCGTCCTGCGCAAGGCCGGGAAGTGGTTCTCGGCCGAGGAGGCGGCCGACTACATCGGCGGGTACGTCATCTTCAACGACATCACCGCACGGGATATCCAGCGCCGCGAGATGCGCTCGGGCGTCTTCTCGTTCTGCAAGGCGATCGACACCTTCTGTCCGCTCGGGCCCTGGATCGTCACTCCGGACGAGGTTCCCGACCCCCACGACCTCGCGATGGAGCTGCGGGTGAACGGGGAGCCTCGCCAGGTCTCACACTCGAGCCGGATGAGCGTGACGATCCCGGAGATCCTCGCCCACTACTCCGCCCTCGGCTACTCGGCGGGCGACGTCCTCTCGACGGGCACGGTGTCGGGCGTCGCGGGGTTCTCGCCCGACGCGGCCTCGCTCTACCTGAGACCCGGAGACGTCATGGAGGCTGAGATCGAGCGCATCGGCGTCCTCCGTAACCCGGTCGTCTCCTGGCAGGAGGGGCACGGCGAGCCGCCTCCGCCGCGCGTTCGCTGGTGACGACCTTGCGCGAGCCCTTCCTGATGCTCACCGTCGACGACGTCGACCGCGCCGCGGACGTCTCCTGCTCGAC
>JAVQXS010000031.1:0-10282 GCA_033578065.1 Thermoleophilia bacterium | reverse complement strand
TCCCTCACTCGACGACGTACTCGTCGGCGATCGCGAGGACCTCGTCGAGGATCGCGACGCCTTCGTCCACCTCGTCGCGTGTGATCGTGAGCGGGGGCACCACCATGATCACGTTCCAGTGCGTCATGAGGTAGAGGCCGCGGTCGAGCGCCGCCTTCGCCAGGCGTGCCACGGGAGCCGCTGCCTCACCTGAGGCGTTGAAGGGGACGAGCATCTCTCGGGTCTCACGATTGCGCACGAGCTCGAGGCCCCAGAAGCAGCCGAGGCCCCGAACCTCGCCGATCGCTGGGTGCCGCCCCGCGAGCTCGTGGAGGCGCTCCCCGAGGTACGCGCCGACCTCGGCGGCATTCTCCACCACGCCCTCCTCCCGGAACGCCTCGATCGAGGCGACCGCCGACGCGCACGCGAGAGGGTGTCCCGCGTACGTGAGCCCGCCCGGGAAGAAGCGGCCGCGCACCCACTCCTTCAGGTGCTCGCGGATGATCATCGCCCCGATCGGCACGTAGCCGGAGTTGATGCCCTTCGCGACGGTGATGATGTCCGGGACGACGTCCCAGTGCTCGCAGGCGAACCAGCGGCCGGTGCGGCCGAAGCCCGCCATGACCTCGTCGAGGATGAGGAGGATGCCGTGCCGGTCGCAGACCTCGCGGATCGACTGCAGGTAGCCGTCAGGGGGAGGGATGACCCCGTTCGTGCCGGTGACGGTCTCGAGGATGACCGCGGCCACCGTGTGCGGGCCCTCGTACTCGAGGATCTCTTCGAGGTGCGGCGCCCCCGTGCATACGGGACAGGGATCGGGGTGGCCCGCCGGGCAGCGATACGTGTAGGGGTCGAGCATGCGCACGACCCCGCCCATCCCCGGCTCGTTCGGCCAGCGTCGCGGGTCGCCGGTGAGGATGATCGCACCGTGCGTCGCGCCGTGGTAGGAGCGGTAGCGGGCGACGATCTTGTGCCGGCCGGTCGAGAGCCGCGCGAGCCTGATCGCGTTCTCGTTCGCCTCCGCGCCACCGTTCGTGAAGAACGACATGCAGAGATCGCCCGGCGTCACCTCGGCGAGCAGTCTCCCGAGCTGCGAGCGCGACTCGCTCGCCATCGGCGGGCCGATCGTGCAGAGCTTGTCCGCCTGCTCCTTGATGGCGGCGACGATCCTCGGATGCTGGTGGCCGATGTTGACGTTCACGAGCTGGGAGGCGAAGTCGAGGTAGCGCTTGCCCTCGTAGTCCCAGAAGTGGCGGCCCTCGGCACCGGCGACGGCGATCGGCTGGATCGCGTCCTGCACCGACCACGAGTAGAGGACGTACTCCTTCGCGTCCTCGACGATCCGAGCTCCGAGATTCGGGTTCACCTCGACCGTCGCCATCTCGTGCGCCTCGCTCCTCCGAGCGGATCGTAGTCGAGCGCCTCGAGAGGCCTCGACGCAACCTGCGCGGAGGCGCCAGGCGAGGGGGAAGGCGCCCGGCGCCGTCCGCGCACCTGGGTCAGCGCGCTGCGGCCGGCAGGAGCTCCTGCCCGAACCGCGCACGCTCGACGAACTGCCCGATCCCGGGCTCCGCGACGAGCTCGCCGTTCTCGACGAGCACGTGCCCCCGGAGGAGCACGACCTCCGGCGTGCCTGTCACCTCGATGCCCTCGTACAGGTTGTAGTCGGACTTCGAGTGGTGCGTGGCCGCCGAGATGAGGTGACGCCTCTCGGGGTCGAAGATCACGATGTCGGCGTCGGAGCCGGGGGCGATCGTCCCCTTCCGCGGGTAGAGCCCGAAGAGCTTCGCCGGGTTCGTCGCGAGGAGCTCAACCATCCGGTTGAGCGAGATCCTCCCAGCGCGGACACCGAACTCGTGGATCATGTGGAGCCGGTTCTCGAGCCCGGGAGCCCCGTTTGGGATCTTCGAGAAGTCATCTCGACCGAGCGTCTTCTGCCCGTCCCAGAGGAATGCGCAGTGGTCGGTCGTGATGGCGGAGAGGATGTCGGAGCGGACCGCGTGCCAGAGCACCTCCTGGTGCTCCTTCGGCCGCGGCGGCGGCGTGTACACGTACTTCGCGCCCTCGAAGTCGGGCCGCTCGAGGAACGTCGTATCGATGAAGAAGTACTGCGTGCACGTCTCGCCCCAGACGTCCCAGCCGGCCTCCCGGGCACGCGCGATCGGCTCCACCGCCTCCCGACAGGAGACGTGGACGACGTAGAGCGGCGCCCCGGCGATGTGGGCGAGCTGGATGGCGCGGTTCGTCGCCTCGCCCTCCGTCTCGGGGGGCCGCGTGAGCGCGTGGTAGATGGGCTCCGTGCGACCCTCCGCGAGCGCCCGCTTCACGAGGACGTCGATCGCGTCGCCGTTCTCCGCGTGCACCATGACGAGCGCACCGGTCTCCGCCGCGACCTCCATCGTCCGAAAGAGCGTCTCGTCGTCGACCATGAGGGCGCCCTTGTACGCCATGAAGAGCTTGTAGGAGGTGACGCCCTGCTCTGGAAGACGCGCGAGCTCGTCGAGCGTCCCGCCCTCCCGGAGGTCGGTGACCGCCATGTGGTAGCCCATGTCGATGACCTGCTTGCCCTCGGCCTTCGCCCGCCAGATCTCGAGCGCCTCCGCGAAGGTCGCGCCCTGCGGCTGGATGACGAAGTCGACGTGGCAGGTCGTCCCGCCGAAGGCAGCCGAGATCTGGCCTGACTCGACGTCGTCGATCGTCACCGTCCCGCCGAAGGGCATATCGAGGTGCGTGTGCGGGTCGACCAAGCCCGGGAGTACGTACTTGCCGGTGGCGTCGAGCACGCGGTCAGCATCGACGTCGAGCGACTCGCCGAGCATGGCGATGCGCTCACCCTCGATGAGGATGTCGCCCACGTAGTCGTCTGCGGCCGTGACGATGCGGCCGCCCTTGATGAGTATCGACACGTCGCTCACCCCTTCCGAGGGTGCCAGGCCGGGTTCGTGCACCGGCCCGGCACCCTCTCGTCTCGCTACTTCCCCCCTTCCGTGACGCGAACGGTCGCGGGCTTCCAGCCCAGCCCGCGGACGTCCAGGCCACGCTTCTTGAGGTTCTCGAGCGCCGCCCTCGCGAACCTCGTCGTGTACGCGTTCGACGGCGCCTTCTTGATGATCCCGTACCGCCGCGAGATGGCGGCTGTCCGCGCGAAATCGGCGGGCACCATCACGCCGATCCCGAGCGGCGACCGCGTCGGCCAGATGAGCTTGTTCACCTCGTTCATCTGCCAGCGCTGGTGGCCGCGCCCGAGCGTCGGCCCGTTCTTGAGCACGATGTCCACGCAGGCCCGCCAGTTGTCGCGGCAGTAGATCCAGCCCTGGAAGGTCGCCTCGAGGAACTTCGTCGCGATCTCCTGGTTGCGCGGATCCTTGATCCAGTCCGCCCGCACGAAGATGCCGTCCTGGAGCATGCCGGTGCCCTGCCCCTGCATCGTGAAGACCCGGAGGTCGCGCAGCGTGTAGAGCTTCCCGGTCTTCGGGTTCCGCGTCTCGAGGACCTGTGCGAGCTCGTTGTACGTCATCGCCGAAGCGCCATCGATCTGCCGGGCGAGGAACTCGTCCATCGAGAACGACTGCGCGACGATCGTGATCTGCTTCTTGTCCCTGGGGTTGATCCCGCACTTCGCGAGCGCGGCGTACTGCTCGAACTCGTTGCCCCCGAGCCAGACGCCGAACCGCTTGCCTCGGAAGTCGCAGAAGTTCCTGATCCCCGAGTCGCGCCAGGCGATCTCGGTCGTGCCGCTCCGGGAGTAGATCTGGGCGATGTTCACGATGTCACCGCCCTTGTCTCGCGTCGCGAGGAGGCTCGGCAGCCAGTCGAGGCCGAACTCCGCCTGCTTGCCGAGCACGACCTGCTCGGGGATGATGTCCGGGCCGCCCGGCTTGATCGTGACGTCGAGCCCAACGCGGTCGTAGTAGCCCCGCTCCTTCGCCGCGTAGTAGCCGGCGAACTGCGCCTGCGTCACCCACTTCAGCTGTACCGTGACCTTCGTCTTCGCCTGCTCCGGCTTCGCGGATGCAAGCCCGACGAGGCTGAGGCTCACGAGCGCGACGGTCGCGATCGCGAGCGCGTACCACCTGCGCTTGCGCACGGATCCCTCCTTTCTCGACCTACCTGCCTGCCCCGCGTGCTCACTCGCCCCTCCTCCTCGACGGGTGCCAGTGGAGCACGAGGCGCTCCGTGAGCGAGATCGCCCCGTAGAAGAGGAGTCCGAGGATGCTGGCCACGACGATCGCGGCCCAGGCGTACTCGAACTGCGAGAGCCCGACCGAGGAGCGGATCTGGATGCCGAGCGCCTCGATCGATCCCCCGAAGTAGTCGCCCACGATGGCCCCGATCATGGCGAGTACGCTCGCGACCTTCAACCCCGAGAAGACGAACGGGAGCGAGGTCGGGATGCGGACGCGCCAGAAGATCGAGACCTCGCTCGCCGCGTACGAGCGCATGAGCTCGATCGACTCGGGCCGTACCGACGTGAGCCCGCGGAGCGAGTTGACGAGCACAGGGAAGAAGCAGAGCACCGCAGCGACCGCCATCTTCGAGGTGGGCGAGAACGTTCCGAACCACGCGTTCGTGATCGGCGCGAAGGCGATGATCGGGATGGCGTTCGCCGCGATCGCGTAGGGCATGAGCGCACGACCGAGTGGGCGCCAGCGCGCGAGCACGAGCGCGGCGAGGAAGGCGAGGCTGCACCCCGCAACCCACCCTCCGAGCGCCTCCTTGAACGTGAACCAGCCTGCGCTCCAGAGCGCGTCGCGCTCCGTCCAGAAGGTCTCCGCGACCGCCGAGAAGCGGGGGAGGAGGAAGCGCTCGATGCCGACGACGTCCGGCAGGATCCACTGCCAGGTCACGAGCCCGAGTGCGAAGACGACGAACGCGGGGAGCCACTCGACGACCCAGTCGAGGAGCCGGCGCGGGAGCGTCTGCCGAGGCTCGAGGTACGGCATCGTGGTCACGCAGGACCCTCCGCCGCGAGCTGCTCCTCGACCTCGTCCGCGCCCGTCGCATGGAGCGCCTCCCGCACCTCGGTGACGAGCTCGAAGAAGCGGGGGTCCTCGCGGGTCTCCTGCGTCCTCGGCTGCGGGAGGTCGATCTCGACACAGGCGGAGACGCGCCCCGGCCGCGGCGTCATGACGACGACGTGGGTGGAGAGGAACACGGCCTCGGCGATCGAGTGCGTGACGAAGACGACGCTCGATCCCGTCTCGGCCCAGATCCGGAGGAGCTCGAGGTTGAGCCGCTCGCGCGTCATCTCGTCGAGCGCGCCGAACGGCTCGTCCATGAGGAGGAGCGCGGGGGAGAAGGCGAGCGCTCGCGCGATGGAGACGCGCTGCTGCATCCCGCCCGAGAGCTGCCACGGATAGTGCTTCTCGAAGCCGGTGAGCTCGACGAGCTCGAGCATCTCCGCAATCCGCGCCTGCCGACGCGATCGATCCCACCCCTCCATCTCGAGCGGGAGCGCGATGTTCCGCTCGACCGTGCGCCAGTCGAAGAGGACCGGCGCTTGGAAGACGATCCCGTAGTCGCGGTCCTCGCGCGCCTTCCGCGCGGGCTTGCCGTTGACGACCACCTCGCCGCTCGTCGGCTCGGTGATGTCGCCGATGATGCGGAGCAGCGTCGACTTCCCGCAGCCCGACGGGCCGATGAGGGAGACGAAGTCGCCCCGACGAACCTCGAGGTCGATGCTCTCGAGCGCGAGGACGCCGGCGGCGAACGCCTTCGATACCCCCTTCAGCGAGACGACGAGCTCCGAGGAGCTCATGCGAATCGCTCCGGCGCACGATGGACGACGACCTTCTCGGCGAGCACGACGGCGAGGAAGAACGCGATCCCAAGCAGGGCGGCCACGAGGTTCGTCGCCCACAGGTTCTTCGGCTCCGCCGAGTAGTACTGGTTGAAGTTGAGGATCGCCCCGCCGAGACCGCTCTGGATGGACGAGGGGAGCTCCCCAACGATCGCGCCGACGACGCTCGCCGTCGCAGCGATCTTGAAGGCGGCGAAGAGGTACGGAAGCGCGGAGGGGAGCCGGAGCTTCCAGAGCACCGTCCACCTGCTTGCGGCGTACGAGTGCATGAGCTGGAGCGCGAGCGGGTCGGCGGAGTGGAGCCCGCGGACGGTGTTGATGGTCACCGGGAAGAACGTCAGGTACGCGGCGATGACGCTCACGCGGAGCCAGTCAGCGGGGACGTACGCGTACCCGAAGACGGTGATGCCGCTGCCGAGGCCGACAACGACCATCGGCGCCACGGCGAGGATGGGGATCGTCTGGGAGGCGACGACGTACGGCATGAGACCGCGCTGGAGGACGCGGAAGTGCGCGATCACGGCCCCAAGGGCGAAGCCGACCACCGCTCCGATGGCGAAGCCCACGGCAGCCTCCTTCGCCGTGAAGAGCGCGGCATCGAGGAGGGTCGAGCCGAGCACGGGGCCTCCCTCCGGCCATTGCCGGAAGAGCTGCGCGACGATCTCGTGCAGGTGCGGCATCGTGCGGTCGCTGACCTCGAAGGGCCATGTCCAGCCGCGGCTCATCCAGACCCAGCGGTAGCCCTCCCAGAGCGATCCGAGGGCGAGGAGCACGGCGACGAGGACAGCGATCCTCCCCGCTGCGAGCGCCGCCCAGGAACCGGCGCGCGCTCCCGACGACGTCCCCCCGAGCTGCATCGGCATTCCATACCACACTCGCCGGGACGAGGTAGAGTCGGCGCGTGCCGCTCGACCCTGCCCGAACCGTCGGCGAGCTCAAGGAGCTCCACGCGCTCACGGCGGACGAGAGAGGCGCGCAGCGCGTCGCGTGGACGGAGACGTGGGAGCGCGCTCGCGCCTGGCTCCGAGACAAGATCGCCCCGACCGGAGCCGAGCACGAGGTCGACGCGGCGGGCAACCAGTGGTTCACCCTCCGAGGAGCGTCCGAGCGCGCCGTCCTCATCGGCGGGCACATGGACTCCGTCCCCAACGGCGGCTGGCTCGACGGCTGCCTCAACGTCCTCGCTGGGGTTGAGGTCCTCCGCCGCATCGCCGAGGAGGGGAAGCCCCCCGTCACCGTGCGCCTCGTGGACTGGGCAGACGAGGAGGGGGCCCGCTTCGGGCGCAGCCTCTTCGGCTCGAGCGCTGCCTCGGGAACCATGTCCGACCAGGACGAGCTGCGCACGCTCGTCGACCGGGACGGGATCCTCCTCACCGACGCGCTCGCCGAGCACGGGGTCGACCTCGACCGTGCGCTCGACGCCCGACGGCAGCTCGAGACCGCTGGCGCCTACCTCGAGCTCCACATCGAGCAAGGCCCGGTGCTCGAGTCGCTCGACCTCCCGCTGGGAGCCGTGCTCGGGACGTTCGGCGTCGAGCGGCATCGGATCACCTGGCGTGGGCAGGCCGCGCACGCCGGCTCGACGCCGATGGACCAGCGTCGCGATGCCCTCGCCGGTGCCGCGAGGCTCGCGCTCGAGATCCGCGACATCGCGCGCCGCGTCGGAGACGGAGCCGTCTGCACCTGCGGCGGCGTCGTCTGCTCCCCCGGGATCGTCACCTCGGTCGTGGAGACGGCTGAGCAGCTCCTCGACCAGCGGCACCTCGACGCCGAGAGGCTCGCCGAGCTGCTCCGACAGGCGAAGGAGGCGAGCGCACGCTTTGCCGAGGAGGAGCGGATCGACGTCGGCTGGGAGCGGCTCTGGTCGATCCACCCGATCCTCTTCGACGAGACGCTCATCGGGTTCTGCGACGAGGCGATCAGGGAGGTCGTGGGCGTGTCCCACCGCCTGCCCTCAGGGCCGCTCCACGACGCCGCCGAGGTCGCCCGAGCCGGGGTGCCGACGGTCATGCTGTTCGTCCAGAGCCTCCGCGGGCTCTCGCACACGAACCTCGAGGACACGAGGGAGGAGCACCTCGAGCTCGCGGTCGCCGCGCTCGATCGCCTCGCCTCGAAGACGATCGCGTGGGTCGCGTCCGGCGGCGGCCGTCCATAGAGGGAGTCAGGTACCGCACGTCGTCTTCGGCGGCGATCGCCGCAACGCCGTCCCGTCAGGTACCGAGCGTCGCGGTTCCCGCTGAGCCGGCACCGAGCCGGTCGCGTGAGGCAGCCGATGCAGCGCTCGGGACCTGACCCTCTCGCACGCGCGCGGAGCTCCGCCGCGCTCGCCGCGGGGCTCGTCGTCGGCAGCTGCCTGACGTGGAACGTCACGAACGTCGGCGCCGCTGCCCACCCGCTCGCCGACCACTACGGCGTCGCTCTCGCCTCGGTCGGGCTCCTCACGGGGGCGCTCTTCCTCACGCACCTCCTCGTCCAGCTCCCGGCCGGGCGAGCGGCAGATCGCCTCGGTGCGCGCTCGGTCGCGCTCGTCGCAGCAGCGGCTGCGCTCCTCGGCAACGTCCTCCTGCTCCTCGAGGCGAGCTTCCCCCTCGCGCTCGGAGCTCGCGCCCTCGTCGGGATCGGCTCCGGCGCGGGCTTCGTGGCCGGCGTCGACCTCGTCCGCGCGGGAGGGGGCGGCCCCCGCGCACAGGGGCTGTACGGGGGCGCGACCCTCGCGAGCGGAGGGCTCGCGCTCATGCTCGTGCCCTGGCTGACCGATGCGACAGGCTGGCGCGCACCGTTCTCGACGGCCGCGCTCCTCGCCGGCGTCGCGGGCGCCGCTGCCACGATCGCGCGAGGGCTGCCACGTGTCGCTCGCACGAGGCGCTGGACCCTCTGGGAGCGCGACCTCGTCCCCATCGGGCTCCTCCAGGCGGCGACGTTCGGGCTCGTCGTCGTGGCAGGGAACTGGGTCGTGCCGTTGCTCGAGCGCCGGGGCGTCGACTCCGCCGCGGCCGGCCTCGCCGGCGGGCTCGTCCTCTTCGCAGGCGTCGCCTCTCGCCCCTTGGGAGGCATCCTCGCGCAGCACCGGAGAGCCCGGACGCTCGTCGGCGCCGCGCTCCTCGGAATGACCGCGGGAGCCGTGCTCCTCGCTCTCGACGTGCCCTACCCGGCGACGGCGCTCGCCGCTCTCCTCCTCGGCGCCGCAGCGGGATTCCCCTTCGCGACGATCTTCGCAGCCGCGCAGCGCGCGCGGCCTGACGCCCCAGCCGCTGCGATCGCGTTCGTGAACTCCTTCGGCGTCCTCACCATCCTCGGCGGGACGCCCCTCGCCGGGCTCGCCTTCAGCCTGCCCGGTGACGGAGCGGTCGCCTTCGTCTCCGTCGCGCTCCTCGCCGCGCTCGCGCTCGTTCCCCTCCAGCGAGCTCCGCTCTAGCGCGATAATCGCCGCCTACGCGAACGGAGGGAGAGTTCCATGGCACTGAGCTTCGGCGTCACCGTCCTTCCCGATCCACCCGCGAGCCGCTTCGTCGAGCTCCTCCAGCTCGCCGAGTCGCACGGCTTCGCGTACGGGTGGACGTACGACTCCCACGTCCTCTGGCAGGAGTCGTTCCCGCTCCTCACGCTCGCAGCCCAGGCGACCACGAGCATGCGGCTCGGGCACTGCGTGACGAACCCGGGAACGCGCGAGCCGACCGTCGTCGCGAGCGCGTACGCGACGCTCCACGACATCTCGGATGGCCGCATGGTCATGGGGATCGGGCGCGGCGACTCCGCACGCCGCTACATCGGCCAGCAGCCGGTCCGGGTGGCGGAGTTCGAGCGGAGCTGTCAGATGATCAAGGACCTCATGAACGGCCGCGAGGTGGAGTGGAACGGGAAGCGCCTCCAGCTCAAGTGGGTTCGATCCGAGCTCCCCGAGATCCCCATGTGGGTCGCCGGGTACGGGCCGAAGGCGCTCGGCGTCGCGGGTCGCGTCGGCGACGGCGTCATCATCCAGCTCGCCGACCCGGACATCATCAGCTGGATCATGGACACAGCCCGTAGGGCAGCCGCCGAGGCCGGGCGTGACCCGGACGCCCTCGAGTGCATCGTCTGTGCCCCAAGCCACATCAGCGACGACCTCGACGCTGCCCGCGACCAGGTGCGCTGGTTCCCGGCGATGGTCTCGAACCACGTCCTGGACCTCGTCGAGCGCTACGGCGCCGACGGCTCCGTCATCCCGAAGGCGCTCACGGACTACGTCCGGGCCCGGAAGTTCTACGACTACGACGAGCACTCCCGCGTGGGCGCGAGGCACGGCGAGTTCGTCACCGACGAGATCTGCGACCGCTTCTGCGTGCTCGGGACCGCGGAACAGGCGACCGCGAAGCTCCGCGAGCTCGAGGCCCTCGGCGTCGACCAGTTCAACATCTACCTCATGACCCACGGCCAAGAGGACGTGCTCGCCGCCTACGGCCGCGAGATCATCCCACGCTTCACGTAGGGACAACGAGCGGCGCGTCCAGCCGGTCGCCTGAGGAA